>DUES01000174.1 GCA_011192055.1 Dehalococcoidia bacterium | reverse complement strand
GGTCAGGATAGTCCGGCGTCCCTTCAACAAGGAGAGATGTCACCCCGGAAAGAAGTGGCCCGTAAATCATGTAGCTGTGCCCCACCACCCAGCCGACATCTGAGGCAGCCCAGCACACGTCGCCTTTACGCAAGTCATAAATCTGCTTCATGGAGTTATGCAGCGCCACCATATAACCGCCGGTATCCCTGACAACTCCGCCCGGACCCGCAGTTTCCCTTGCGGTATATATAATGTATGAGGGTTCATGGCTTCCCAGGGGGACCGGCTCAATATAGTCCTCACCCTTTTCTTTATCCAATTCCGCCCAGTAGTGGTCCCTGCCTGCCTTCATTGTAATATCGGTCAGGCCGCGGTCAATCACGATAACAGTCTCAACAGGTGCTTTTTCCAGTGCCCGGTCAACAATTGCCTTGAGCGGGATAGCCTTGTTCCTTCGCAGTCCGGCATCGGCCGTTATCAGTACTTTCGCTCCGCAGCCTGCTATCCTGGTGGCTACGGCATCAACACCAAAACCGGTAAATATGGCCGAATGGACTGCCCCGATTCGCAGACAGGCCAGTATAGCAATGAATGATTCGGGGACCATTGGAAGATAAAGAGCAACGCGGTCACCTTTCTTTACCCCGATGTTTAACAGAACTCCGGCAAAACGGTTGACCTCCCGGTACAGTTCACCGTAGCTGATAGTCCTGGATTGCCCTTCAGCGGTGGTTTCCCAGATTACGGCCGGTGTATCGGCAGCGCCACCCAGAACATGCCTGTCCAGGGCATTGTAGCAGATATTAGTCTGCCCACCCGTAAACCACCGGGCTAACGGATGGTCCGAGACATCCAGTACTTTATCCCATTTCCGGTACCAGTGCAGTTCCCGGGCAGCATTACCCCAGAAACCTTCCGGGTCAGTCAGTGAATAGTTATAGACTTCGTTATACCGGGTTCCAGCCTCCGCATCCCCGCTAGTCCTTCTCAAGTACTGTCCTCCTGTGCATCCGCCACCTAACCATTACCAAGCAACTGTCTGGCAATCGTCATCCGCTGCATCTCGGACGTACCCTCGTATATTTCCGTGATTTTAGCGTCACGGAAATACCGCTCAACAGGGTAGTCCTTGGTATAGCCGTAGCCCCCGTGTATCTGTATGGCCTTTGTTGTTACAGACATCGCCGTCTCGGCAGCATAGACCTTGGCCATGGAAGCCTCTTTAATATATGACTGTCCCTGGTCTTTCAGGTAAGCCGCCCGGTGTGTCAGCAGCCTTGCAGCATCTATCTGGGTTGCCATATCGGCCAGCATCCACTGGATAGCCTGGAAGCCGGAAATCGGCTGTCCGAACTGGTGCCGGTCCTTTGCATAAGCAAGTGATTTATCAAACGCTCCCTGTGCAATACCGATAGACTGAGCAGCAATCCCCAGTCGGCTGGCATCAATCGTACTGAGGGCAACACGGAAGCCCTTGCCTTCATCACCAAGCCGGTTCTCCGCCGGTACAAAGCAGTCTTCAAAGACCAGTTCCACAGTAGAGGAAGCACGGATACCCAGTTTCCGTTCATGCTTGCCCACTGAGAATCCCGGATAGTCCTTCTCAATGATAAAGGCGTTTACGCCACGGTATCCCTGAGACTTGTCCAGAGTAGCAAATGTGACGATGGTATCAGCCTCAGCACCGTTACTGATAAAGAGCTTGTTTCCATTGAGGACATATCCGCCTTCCCGTGGCGTAGCCGTTGTTTCCATGGCGGCGACGTCACTCCCGGCTCCGGCCTCGGTCAGCCCGAAAGCCCCCAGCGTTTCACCTTGCAGCAGTGGCAGTAGATACTTCTTTTTCTGCTCCTCCGTGCCGTACGTATACAATGGATAGCCGGTAAGTTCGTTGGTGACAATCAGAATCACACTGGTAGCGGCACAGACCCGGGCTATCTCTTCAAAAACGATAGCCTGCTCAATTGCTCCGCCGCCGCTCCCCCCGTCGTCCTCCGGATAGCCCGTACCCATCAGTCCAATCCCGGCAGCTTTCCGGATACTTTCGACGGGAAACCTGGCTTCCTCGTCTATCTCAGCAGCAATTGGTTCCAGTTCCTTTTCAGCAAAGTCCCGGACCATTGTCCTGAGCATCTTCTGGTCTTCAGTAAAAGAAAAATCCACAGTAACCTCCAACATATTGCTACCGTAAGTTATACGGTCTATTTATGCTGTTCAGCTATTTTGTGCTGCCATACTGGTCACGTAACAGGCGCTTCAGGACTTTGCCCATCTGGTTACGCGGCAACTCTTCAGTGAAAGCAATTCTCCTGGGTCTTTTATAGCTGGCCAGTGCGGTACGGCAATACTCTATTATTTCGTCCTCTGTGGCCGATTGTCCTTCTTTAAGGACCACGACACACATTGGCACCTCACCCCATTCATCATCGGGGATGCCGATAACGGCTGCTTCCTCCACCTTGGGATGCTCGTGGATAACACCCTCGACCTCTTCGGGAGAGATATTCTCACCGCCACGGATAATCATGTCGGTGGTACGTCCCGCCAGGAAGAAGTAGCCGCCGTCATCCATGTATCCCATGTCACCGGTATGTACCCATCCATCGGCATCAATGGTCTTGGCGGTCTTCTCATCTTCCTTCCAGTACCCGCTCATGACCCTGGGACCACGGGCAACAATCTCACCTACCTCACCGACAGGCAGGTCGTTGCTCTCTTCGTCGATTATCTTCATCTCAACATCATTCATCGGCCGACCGATGGAGGAGAGACGTTTCAGCTTCTTCTCTTTCTCTTCTTCCGTCCCCTCGATGACGTGGTCAGCGGGACTGAGCGTGGTAATCGTAGACGCCGTTTCAGTCTGTCCGAAGGCATTTATGAAGCTGACCCCGGAGAACAGTTCCATTGCCTTCCTGATTACGGGTAACGGCATGGGCGCTGCACCGTATGTGATAACCTGCATGCTGCTGAGGTCGTATTTACTGAAATCAGCATGGTCCATGAGCTGCTTCAGCATCGTGGGTACCATCATTGCCCTACCGACTTTCTCATCCTGCACCAATCTCATCCATTCCGTAGCCTCAAACTGGCGTTCCATTACCAGTGTCCGGCCTCCGTAAATTGCCGCCATCATCGCCTGAATACCGGCAACATGATACAGGGGTACAGTCAGAATGTTTTTCTCTTCGGATATCGGGTCGGCCGGGGTTACATTTTCCAGGACGTAAATGGAGAAGCTGTTGTGCGACAGCATGACGCCCTTTGGGAATCCGGTAGTGCCTGCAGTATACATCAGTATCGTGGTATCTTCATCACCGATATCGGTAAATACGTCCTCTGCACTCGCCGATGCAATGAGGTCCTCGTAACAGGAGTACCCTTCATGCTGACTGTCAATAGAAATATAGTTACGTACCGTACTGAGGCTGGTCTTTACCGAGTTAACCAGGTCAAGGTACCGCTCACCCACGAAAAAAGTATTCGCTTCCGCGGTATTGAGCATATATGTCAGTTCATTCTCTTTCGCCCTGAAGTTAAGGGGTACGTAGATTCCCCCAATCCGTGCAATGGCAAAGTAAGCTTCAATGCACTGATTACAGTTCACATGAATCAGGGATATCCGGTCTCCCTTCTGCACTCCCATTCCGAGCATCGCGTTTGCCAGCCGGTTTACCCTCTCGTTTAACTGGCTGAACGTATACCTGTTGCCTTCGAAAACAATCGCCTCTTTATCCGGACAGATTGCGTTCGCTATGGTCAAGAACTCTGTGGTATTCATGCTGCCTCCATACCTTTTTCTTCTATCAAACGGGCTCCCAACCTTGTCTCAAGCCGGAGCCCTTCGACCAGGCTCAAGTCCAGTCCCCGTGTAACAGCCTTCTTGGCACAACTCAACGCATTTGCATTGAAACCTTTTATTCGGCCGGCCAGTCCATCAACCACCGGCCACAGTTGGTCTCGCGGTACCACCCTGTTTACCAGCTTCATCCGGTGTGCTTCTTCCGCTCCGACCCACCGGCCTCCCAGCAGCAGTTCCAGACTATGTGCCATACCGACCACACGCGGCAGGGTCTGGCTGCCCCCGGCGGCCGGAATAATGCCCAGTCCGGTTTCCGGGACACCAAGTTGCGCGTCCGCCGAAGCAATCCTGATATCGCAGCACAGTGCCATCTCTATCCCCGAACCGAGTACAAAACCGTGTAATGCGGCAATAAGCGGTTTATCAATACCCAGGAAAAGCCCCCAGACATCACGTTCCCAGCGTACCCGGCGGGCAACTGTCGGAGATGGTGCGGTAAGGAATTCACTGAGGTCGGCACCTGCACAGAAAGCCTTGTCTCCGGCACCCCTGAGCACGGCAACGCGGACTTCAGGGTCATCCCGGACAGCACCGAGTACCTGGTAGAGTTCGTCCCTCATCCGGATGTTGTAGGCGTTAAGGGCTTTCTGCCGGTTAAGCGTTACATAACCGACTCCCTCRCGCTTCTCAAATATAATGGTCTCGAAATCACTCATCTGCGTGTTATCATATTTCTATTTGCGGTTTATTCCGGTCGTGCCAGTACTATCTTCATGGGAAACAGCCCGGCAACAGYTGTTTCTTCGGTTTTGAGTATATTAAATCCGGCTTCTTTCACCGAGTCCTCAACGTAGATTGGCCGGCAACTGGCATACCGGGGAAACACCCGGTGAAACCACTGGTATACTCTCCAGACCAGCGATTTCTCATGACCTTCCATGGGCATACTTACCACTCCCAGCCTGCCTTCAACCTTGAGTACTCTCCTGATTTCCTTAAGGACTACCGGTATATCCGGTGTGTCAAAGAGTTCCAGGACTGCCGACATGTAGACAGCATCAAACTGCCCGTTTTCACAGGGCATCTGCCTGGCGTCTCCTTCACGAAGCTCAACCCGTCCGCTTAATCCCTTCTTTTCCAGCCTGCGTTGTGCCCGGTCAATCATCTCCGGAGTAAGGTCAATCCCGTAGACTTTCCCTTTGTTACCAACGCTCGCGGCTGATTGTACCAGTGAACACCCTGTTCCAAACCCAACCTCAAGGACCGCCTCTCCTTCACGGATATCAAGGAGTTCCAGTCCGCGCCTCCTTACTCCACCCTCAAACCATTCTTCAAGCAGTCCGTAAAACCTGCTGACCCGACCATACGTACTCCGGATATCCCCTCTAACCCGCAGTATTTCCCGCTTCGCCATCTGTTACCTGCCCCGAGCCGAAAACCAGTCTTACTGTCCCTTGAAGTTGGGAGGTCTCTTCTCCAGAAAGGCCCGGATACCCTCGCTTCGGTCATCGGTCGTATGGAGCAGGAAATAGAGGTCAGCTTCGAGCCGAAGCCCCTGGTCAAGGGTAAGGTCCAATCCTTTTACTATCGCTTCCTTAGCATACCGGAGAGCTGAAGGTGACTTACCGGCCAGGTTTTCAGCCAGGGTTTGCACCTCACCGGCCAGTTCCCCGGTAGCGACCACCTTGCTGACCAGTCCCATTTCCAGTGCTTCTCCGGCGCCAAACGTTTCACCGGTGAAAATAAGCTCCAGGGCTTTACCTTTCCCGATAATGCGCGGTAATCTCTGCGTACCGCCATCCATCGGTATCAGGCCCCGGGTAACATGAGGCAGCCCGAACACCGCATTTTGTGAAGCCAGGCGGATATCGCAACTCAAGGCCAGTTCCAGGCCTTCTCCCAGGGCATCCCCGTTAATGGCGGCAATGACGGGTTGCTCCAGACCAGCAACAAAATTGCTGATACCGTTTCCGCCCGTATTTTCGGACTCGCTGCCGGAGCAAAATGCTTTTTCTCCGGCTCCCGTGACGACGACCACGTAAACATCGTCGTCTCCGCCAATCTCACGGCAGACTTCTTCCATCTGCTGGGCCATTTGCCAGTTGATGCTGTTGTCTGCGTCAGGACGGTTGAGGGTTATCCTGGCAACATGCTGCTGTTTTCGGTAGTCTACTACTGAGTCCGGCACTGTATCTCTCTCCCACGACTCCGGTAAATTTGAAAATGACGCCAAAGTCTATCTTAGCCAACATCGCTACTCACGTCAAGGTTCCTTGAACTTCACGCGCAGGTTACACAACTGCATAAAGGTAAGAAGCCTCCTGCAGGTTAAGCGCCACTGAATAACATGGGTTGACAAGCGGGCAGGGGAAGGTATACGAAACCTGCTATAAGCGCTTCTATCCCGGTAAAGACGGCATGTAGCTACGATTAAAGCTCATTTAGCTTTACAAGACGGGCGTCTGCCTTGCCATCGGACACCTCAAGCAGACCCACCGTACCCAGCTTGGGTAAATACGACGGCATGGTCGGGCTGCCGGGATTTACGAGGAGGACACCTTTATAGTTTTCTATTTCTGCAAAATGACTGTGCCCGAAAGTAACGATATCCGGGAGGTCTTCCGGTTCTTCTTGTACCGTGTTTGAGTTGTTTCTGAACAGGCCGTTATACGAGTTATTCTGCTTGCCGGGGGCAATAAGTCCGTAGCGCGGTTTGATGTGCATCGCCCAGAGAGTGACGCCGTCGAAATGAAGGACCTGTCGCTTTTCCATCCGGCTGTCCGGCCCGAAGTCTTCGTCCATATCGTCATCGCCCCTGGCAGCAAGGACCGGGGCTACCGTTTCCAGTTCATCCAGGATATCCGGTATCCAGACATCACCCATGTGCAGAATCAGGTCCACTCCTTTGAAAGCCTTCAGTACCTGATGGGGCAGTAATTGACTCGTGAAAGCGATATGGGTATCTGAAAGCAGTCCTATTAGCATCTCTCCTCCTGAAATTTCGTGCTGAAACCGCATGTACTACCGGCAAGGCAGCAGTCTATACAAAGGGGGTGTTTGCGGCATACGTTCTTGCCCTGGCACACCAGTAAAGCATGGTATTCATTAAACAGGTCCGCATCAAGCGGCAGATTATCCATAAAAAAGCGCTGGTAACCGGCGTAAGTCGGTTTTTCCGGGGATAGACCAATACGGTCGATAATACGCCGTGTATAAGCATCAATAACGAAAACCGGTTTGTTGGCGGCATACAGGATAATAGAGTCTGCGGTCTCTTCGCCGATACCGTGGACCGAGAGGAGTTCCCGGCGGAGTTGTCCCGTCCCGGTAGTGAACAGACGGTCAAGGTCGTCCCGGCAGCATTCCCCAAGCCAGTCAGCCATAGATTTCAACTTGAGTGCCTTGGCATTATAATATCCGCTGGAATACACGAGTGAAGCAATATCCGAAAGGGGAAGCTGGCGTAACCGTGCCGGTGATAAGGCACCTGCTGTCTTGAGGTTGGTGACAGCCTTTTCCACGTTGGACCAGGCAGCGGACTGGGTAAGAATAGCGCCAACCATCACCTCGAACGGTCCTTCTGCCGGCCACCAGTGCTGCGGACCGAAGCGGTCCCTGAGCCGGTAGTAGATATTGTACAGTATATCTCCCATTAAATGGCTATCCACGGTGGAACTGTAGCGTCCGGTGCAACATCGTAACGGGGCAAATATGGCTTGATATCGATAACGGGGGTACCGTCAAGGGCATCCAGTCCTTCTACCTTCAGTACATGGTCAAGGCGTTCCAGTAGCCTGACGGTTGTCTTCCCGATTGGGTTCGGCCGGTTCGGTGTCCTCAGGGCGAAGAGCCCCTTCAGTGGTCTATCCTGCCGGCCCATCTGGCGTTGTTTCAGAGGTGTTTCCTGYCCYGTAAGCCGGTTCATCCAGAAAAGGACAATAATATGAGAGTAGTCTTCAATACCGTCWAGGGCTTCGTTCAGGYGGGGTTCGATTACTATCTCCGAGACGACTTTGTTCCATTCGTCCAGGGGCACCGGWGGTTCGCTTATACCGTTATGCACTACCCCGATCGGTTTCAGCACCATCTCAGGYATTTCRTCTGCCAATCCTGCWCCATAAGTCCGGCCTTCGAGAACACCATCAACCTTCACCTGAACCATGACCCGGGGCTGCAGTTATATTGCTGCTATCGCCCCGGTCACAGGTACAAAGTTCTTACCGCTTGGTGTATTGTGGTGCTTTACGAGCCCGTTTGAGACCGGCCTTCTTCCTCTCCTTGACCCGTGAGTCCCGGGTAAGCAGGCCATACTGGCGTAATGTCGGCCGCAGGTTCTCGTCCACTTTCAGTAGAGCCCGTGCGATTCCGTGGCTGATAGCTCCACTCTGGCCAGTAATACCTCCCCCGGTCACATTGACTACTGCATTGAATTTATCCAGGTTATTGGTTACTACCAGGGGCCTGGCCACAGTCTGGCGCTGCCCGATACGAGGGAACTGTTCGTCATACGGCAGGCCATTAACAATAATGGCTCCACCACCACCGGGCATGAGCTTGACTCTGGCTACGGCCTCTTTGCGTCGGCCTGTACCGTAAAAATATGCCTGTTCTGCCAAGGATACCTCCTGTTGTCTGCTTCAGATAATTGATGACAACCCGTTAGCCGTCTTTCTATTCTTCGCTGCTGTCCGCACTACCGGTATCAACAACTCCGGTCTGCCCTATGTGCGGATGATTATCACCGGCATACACCCTGAGTCGTTTCATCATGCGGGCCTGCAGGCGGTTCTTGGGCAGCATCCCTTTTACCGCATGTTCAATAACCCGCTCCGGGTGTTTCTGCATCATTGTCTCAAGGTTTGTAGTCTTCAGTCCACCGGGATAACCCGTGTGCCGGTAGTATACTTTTTTCTTTTCCTTGTTACCCGTAAAGCGGACCTTGTCCGCGTTGATAACAACAACGGAATCACCTACATCCATGTTTCGCACGAACATCGGCTTGTGCTTGCCCATGAGCAGCCTGGCGACCTGTGTAGCCATCCTGCCCAGTATCTGACCTTCAGCATCCACAATATGCCATTTACGTTCGATATCGGAAGCCTTAACGCTATATGTCTTAATCATGTTTTTTCCCTCAAGTATACACGCGTATTTAACGCACACTGTTTAGGCGCACTGCATGTGCGCATAGTTTACACGTAACAAACAGAGCCCGCAAGCCGGCAGGGTCGGACCGGCCAGACCCGGTTTACTCTCTTCCATGATAGCACGAAACTCTTCCCGGCTCATCTTTCCAAGTCCAATCCTGACGAGACAGCCTGCCGTACTGCGTACCTGGTGACGCAGGAACGCATTGGCCACCATGTCAATGTGGACCACGTCGCCATCCCTGCATACTTCCGCCCGGTATACTTTTCGTACCGTGCTTTTTGTTTCCTTGCCGATTCCACTGGCAAACGAAGCATAATCATGCTCACCAACCAGTGTTTCCGCCGCAATGTGCATAGCCTCGACATCCAGAGCCCCGACCACGCGGTAGGTAAAACCGTCAGTAATTGGTGACCGTGTCCTGCTATTCAAAACAGAGTACCGGTATTCCCGGCTTTCCGCATGCCGCCTTACATCGAAAGAATCGTCTATCCTGCAGGCTGACTTTACGGCGATATCCCCTGGCAGGTAGTGGTTCAATCCGCCTACGAATGTTTCGGGAGAAAGAGCAGAGCCGGTTCTGAAGCTGATAACCTGCCCGCGAGCGTGAACGCCGGTATCAGTCCGGCTGGCAGCAGCTACCCTGAGCGTTTCCCCTGTCAGGCATAACAGCGCTTTCTCCACTTCACTCTGTATAGTAGGTGAGGTAGACTGCAACTGGGAACCGTAATACTTTGCGCCGTTGTATTCCAGGACCAGTGCCAGTTTTGTTGTGGTTGACGGACCTGTAGACATGCCCATCTCCCGTCTGGTGACCGTGGATACCATTACTTTAACAACTCCAGTTGGACCATTGCCGCTCCGTCACCCAGCCTGGGTCCAAGCTTAGTAATCCTGGTGTAGCCACCAGTCCGGTCTGCATACCGTTCGGCAAGCTCACTAAATACCTTTTCGGTAACCTCCTTGCTGAAAACAAAGGATAATACCTGCCGGCGGGAGTGTAGTCCGCCTTCTTTACCCAGGGAAACCATTTTCTCAGCCATACCTCGTATCTCCCTGGCCTTGGCTTCCGTGGTGGTAATCTTTTCATAGTTCAGGAGGTCAGTTACCAGATTGCGGTACATTGCCCGCCGATAGCCTGAATTCCTGGTAAGATATCTACTGGCTATCTTGCGCCCCATATTTTCCACCTGCACTCGTTATCATTCTTCGTCAAGTTCGCCGCCACTTTCAGGGGGTTCGTTAACTTCGGATGCCGGTTCGGTTCCGTTTACTTCCTCCGCTTCCTCTCCACCTTCTTCTTCGGTACCGTATTCCTCGCCCTCTTCGTCTGCCGGTTTAAGAGACAGTCCCATTTCGTTGAGACGCTCTTCAATTTCCTGCCTGGATTTCTGCCCGAAATTACGCAGTGACATCAATCCTTTCTCTCCGCGGCTTACCAGTTCGCCAACAGTAGTGATATTTCCACGCCGCAGGCAATTCATTGTCCGCACGGAGAGCGTGAGTTGTTCAACCGGCATATTGTACTGTTCTTCCGATATATCGAGCTGGCTAAGCTCTTTCTGCATCTCGATATGTTCCGGTGCTCCAAACGAAATGAAGGAATTAAGTATCGTGACCAGAATCTCGGCACTCTGACTCACTGCCTCGCCGGGTTCTATCGTGCCGTCGGTCCATACTTCAAGATTCAATCGTTCCCGGTTGGTCTCCTGGCCTATGTGCACCGATTCTATCCGGTAGTTGACCTTGCGGATTGGTGTGAAGATAGCATCGACCGGGATAACCCCGAGAGCCAGGTTTTCGCTGGGCCCGGCCTCCATGTAACCGACACCCATTTCCACATCAAACTCAACATAAAGCCGGGCATCCGGTGAATCCAGTGTAGCCAGGTATAGTTCCGGATTAGCAATTTCAAAGTCTGAGGACGGATTGATATCCGCAGCACAGACACGGCCTTCACCACTGACATCAAGCACCAGTTTGCCTGGCCGGTCGACAAGGGGTTTCAATCGAAGCGATTTCACGTTGAGCAGGAATTCTATCACGTCTTCTCTTATATTCGGAATCGCTGAAAATTCGTGGTGAATCCCCTCAATTTTCACACTGGTTACGGCAGCCCCGGGCAGATGGCCCAGCAGTACTCGCCGCATAGCGTTACCCAGTGTAACACCAAACCCCTTGTCCAGTGGTTCAGCCTGAAAGAGCCCAAAGTAATCTCTGGTCTCTACGCATTCTATTTGTGGTATTACCATTTGAGGCAAAGTGTTACCTCCCTATCGTGAGTAGTACTCAACGATACTCTGTCCCTCGAACTTTATTCCCGCGTCTTCCGGAGTCGGCATAGATATAACCTGACCTACCATGTTACGCCGGTCCAGAGAAAGCCAGCCTGGTACTGCTTTTCCTTCTATTTCTTCGACCAGTTGTTTGAAGTACTCATTCTTGGTACTTGCTTCGCGCCAGCCGATTGTGTCGCCATCCTTGACCAGGCATGATGGGATATTGGTTCGCTTGCCGCTTAATACGATATGACCATGGAGGACTATTTGCCGTGCCTGGCTACGGGAGTCCGCAAAACCCAGGCGGTAGACGACGTTATCAAGTCGCCTCTCCAGCAGTACTACCAGGTTATCACCGGTAACACCAGACTGGTGCTCTGCCGCTTTGAAAAAGCGGTGGAACTGCCCCTCCATCATTCCATACGTATAGCGAGCTTTTTGCTTTTCTATAAGCTGCAATCCGCGATCCGAGACACGACGCCGACGGAACCGGCGTCCGGTTGGTCGCCTCCGGCGCTCCAATGCGCATTTTTGTGTGTAACATCGAACGCCTTTGAGCATTAATTTCTCACTACAGCGCCGACAAAGATGACAAACTGATCCTGTATATCTTGCCATTTTTATCCTATGCCCGTCTCCTCGCGGGAGGACTCATACTCCTTTTTACGGATTGAGAGCCATCCCTGATACTATCCTTTAATAATTCTATACCCGTCTTTTCTTGGGTGGTCGACATCCGTTATGCGGTATTGGTGTGACGTCCCGGATACTGGTGATGAATAAGCCGGAACCCTGAAGCGCACGAATCGCTGCCTCACGGCCGCTGCCCGGGCCCTTGACATAAACATCCACCTGCCGTAGTCCCTGTGACATACCCTTTCGGGCGGCATCCTGGGCGGCCAGCTGCGCAGCATATGGAGTGCCCTTACGCGACCCTTTGAATCCGGCCGTTCCGGAGCTGCCCCAGGCAATTACATTCCCCTCAGGGTCTGTCAGGGTCACCAGGGTATTGTTGAAGGTAGACTGCACATATGCCCGGCCTACCGGTACTACCCTGCGTTCTCTCCTTCTTGACCTTGTTCGCTTCTTAGCTGGCATCCAATCCTCCTGTCAGGTTAAGCCTGATTATTTCAGGTTACGCCTGAATTAATTCAGGTTAAGCCTGATTACTTCTTAGTTGTACCGCGCTTCTTACCACGTCCGGCAACTGTCTTGCGGGAACCGCGGTGAGTCCGCGCGTTGGTCCTTGTCCGTTGCCCTCTGACCGGCAGGCTGTGGCGATGCCTGCTGCCCCGGTAGCTGCCAATCTCCATCAGGCGTTTAATGTTGAGGGTGTGTTCCTTGCGGAGATCACCTTCAACCATGTATTCCCGGTCAATGGCTTCCCGGATACTGTTTACTTCATGATCAGTGAGGTCATTTGCCTTTACTTCGGCCTGGACACCAGTCTGTTCCAGTATCTTGCGGCTGGCACTGGGGCCAACACCATGAATGTACTGCAACGATACCCAGATCTGCTTGTCTCTTGGTATGTCTATTCCGGCTATACGCGGCATCTCACTACCTCCCTTAGCAGAATACTAGCCCTGTCTCTGCTTGTGACTGGGTCTGGAACAGATGATCCTGACGACGCCATGTCGCCGTATCACCTTGCACTTTTCACATCTGACTTTTACTGAAGCTCTTACTTTCATGCTAATTCCTTGTTTTCCTCATGATAACCCGAGGAACGGTTTGTATCTTTCTCTTAAATCTTACTTCAACCGGTAGGTAATCCTGCCACGCGTTAAATCATACGGGGATAGTTCTATCAATACCCTGTCCCCCGGCAGAACCCTGATATAATGTACTCTTAACCTGCCCGAGATATGCGCCAGCACCTTGTGTCCGTTTGGTAACTCAACACGAAACATGGCGTTGGGTAAAGCCTCTGTTACGATGCCTTCTACCTCAATGGCTTCTTTCTTGGCCATATACTCCTTTGAGACTATAGTTTGGTGAGTACCTCGGGCTCACCGTCCGTGATGGCGATAGTATGCTCGAAGTGCGCTGACAGACTCCCGTCCCTGGTACGCACCGTCCAGCCATCGTCATCGCGTTTCGTCATCCAGCCACCAATGTTAACCATCGGTTCCAGCGCTAACGTCATTCCCTTCACCAGTAAAGGACCTTTTCCTGCCATAATACCGAAGGCAGGCCTGGTACAATTCGGCACCTGCGGGTCTTCGTGCATATCCCGTCCGATGCCATGACCCGTATATTCCCGTACCAGTGAATATTCTCTCGATTCAGCATATTTTTCAATAGCGGCTGAAATATCTCCCAGTTTCGCATTTTGCCGTGCGGCAGCAATTCCCGCCTGCAGGGCACCTTCCGTAGTATCCAGAAGCCGTTCCGCTTCCGGGGAGATTTTGCCTACTCCCACCGTTATTGCCGAATCACCCTGAAAACCCTTAAATATTACACCAAAATCCAGCGATACGATATCACCCTCATTGAGGATTCTTTCACCCGGGATGCCGTGTACTATCTCGTCATTTACCGATACACAAAGAGTTGCCGGGAATCCCCTGTAACCTTTGAAGGACGGCTGACTGCCATGCTTTTCCGCTTCTTCAGCAGCTATCACATCCAGTTCCCCGGTGCGCATCCCCGGTTTTATTCGTGACTTCAGCACCTCCAGCACATTTGCTACAATCCTACCAGCCTCGCGCATCAACGCAATCTCCTGGTCGGATTTAATGATTATGCTCATCCTTTTCTCCGCTAGCTGTTAAGCCCCTCCGTCAAACGATGCCAGTATTCTCTCCCTGACCTCGTCAACTTTACCCTCTCCATCTACTTCCAGCAGCTTTCCTGCCTGTGTATAGTAGTCAATAAGGGGCGCTGTCTGAGCGAAGTACACGCCTAAACGCTCTTTGATGGTTTCCGCAACATCATCCGCACGCTGGTACAGTTCTCCGCCGCACTGGTCACATTTACCAGGTGTCTTCGGTGGAGAATTAACCTCGTGATACGGCGCCTGGCACTGGCGGCAAATCCACCGCCCGCTCAGCCGTTCCAGTAATTCTTCTTCAGATACCTTGATATAGACCACCTTATCGATTGCCCTGTCCTGCTCTGCTATTGCAGCGTCCAGTGCTTCAGCCTGTTTCAGGTTCCGGGGAAACCCGTCAAATATTACCCCGTTCGTACAATCCGGAGCGGCTATACGCTCCAGGACCATTTTTATCGTAATCTCATCCGGAACAAGCTGGCCTTTTTCCATGTAGAACCGGGCTTGCTTTGCCAGCTCTGTTTCCTGCTTCTGTGCAGCGCGAAACATATCACCGGTGGCAATGTGTGCCGCCTTCAGCTTCTCTGCTACAGCAGCCGCCTGCGTTCCTTTTCCTGCTCCGGGTGCACCGAGGATAACGATATACACCTTATGCTCCTACTTGATAAAACCTTCATAGCGCCGCATTGTGAGCTGCGCTTCCATTTGCTTCATGGTGTCCAGGACAACACCAACAACAATCAGCAGGCCCATGCTGGAAAGCTGGATTACCTGCACATTGCTGACCTCACGGGCCAGGAACGGAATAATGGCCACGAATGCCAGGAAAAAAGCACCAACTGTTGTTATTCGCGTTATTACATGGTTAAGATAGCTGGATGTGTTCTTGCCTGGCCGTATTCCGGGAATAAATCCTCCCTGACGCTGCAGAGTCCCCGGTAAATCCTGTTGCTGAAATATAACCATGGTGTAGAAGAACGCGAAGGCGACAACCAGCAAGAAATATATTCCCCAATAGACCAGTGCCAGCGGCATCGGCGCGCTCGGGTTGAATATATTCTGGATATGATTTGCCAGGTTGGGGTCCATGCTGGACGGGTTAGCAAAATAGCTGGCAATCATGCCCGGAAACAGTACCAGCGACATTGCGAAAATCAGCGGAATCATACCTGCCGAATTCACCCGCAAGGGTATATGGGTCCCACCCGACTGACGGTACATACGGCCACCCCGAAAGGTGGTACGCGCATACTGCACCGGAATACGCCGGTGTGCCTCCGTGAATATCACTATCAAAAGTATTGTGACAAGGGATATCAAGACATAAACAATTAAACCAAAGATCTGTCCCTGCTGACCTGCCAGTAAGCCCTCACCCGTCATCTGCCAGTAACCGGCTACAATACCGCCAAATATCAGGATAGATATGCCGTTTCCAATGCCGTATTCCGTTATCAGCTCTCCAATCCAGACCAGGAACAGGGTACCGGCAACCATGGAGACTACCATCGCTGCTGTTGCCAGTGTATCTGAACTGGCAATCACTCCCTGCCGCTGTAACAGGATAAGTTGTCCGTAACCGGCAATAGCTGCCAGTGGGACTACCAGCCAGTGGCTGATGCGGTTAATCTTGTTGCGTCCGGCTTCGCCTTCCTGGGACATCATTTGCAGTTTCGGAATCACCGGTGTCATCAGTGTCATAATAATGGTGGCCGTTATATACGGGTAAACTCCCATTGCGGCTACGCTGAAGTTCCTCATTGCCCCGCCACTGAACATATCCATCATGCCCAGCAGCGCGTTCTGCGAGAACATCTCGCCCAGCTTTACCGGGTCTACCCCGGGCAGAGGCACGTGAGCTATTATCCGGAATATTACCAGCATTCCGAACGTAAACAGGATACGCCGCCTCAGGTCAGGAAGACGAAAGGCATCAAGCATTGCCTGAAGAAGCCTTGGCCTAGTCTGCCTCGACCGCATTGCCAACCTCCTGGACTTTACCTCCTGCTGCCTCAATCTTTGCTTTTGCTGCAGCAGAGAATCTATGTGCCTTTACGGTAAGGGGACGGTCAATATCCCCTTCACCCAGTATTTTCACCGGTAATTTTTTAGATTTGACTATCCCGGCAGCAATCAGTGTCTCCGGATTTACGTCGCTTTCCGGTTCAAACACGTTGAGCTTCGCCAGGTTCACGACCGAATACTCGGTACGGAATATATTGGTGAAACCCCGCTTACGCGGCAGGCGCTTGATTAACGGTAGCTGCCCGCCCTCAAAGCCGGGTTTTATCCGGTAGCCCGCACGTGATTTCTGTCCCTTGCAGCCGCGCCCCGAATATGTACCGTGTCCACTGCCATTTCCCCGGCCTACTCTCTTCCTGGCCTTCCTGGCACCCGGGGCAGGGCTTAATATATCCAGCCTCAATTTGCTTCCTCCACCTTGACCAGGTGTCTGACCTTGGTTATCATGCCGCGAACAGAGCTGGAGTCCTCGTGGACAACACTCTGGTTCAACCGCCGAAACCCGAGGGATTTCAGTGTCCTTTTCTGGTCCTGGCTATAGCCGATACCACTCTTGATCAGCGTTACCTGTAATTTAGCCATTGGTTACTACCTCCTCACCCCTCGGGATACCCTTTCTTCGGGCAACCTCGATTGCCGGGTTCCGAAGTTTGCTGAGGGCCAGGATCGTAGCCCTGGCGACGTTTATCTTATTGGCAGTACCCAGAGATTTGGTCAGGATATCTTTAACTCCCGCTACTTCCAGTACTGCCCGTACACTTCCGCCGGCAATAATGCCCGTTCCCGGTGATGCCGGCTTAAGCAGTACCTTTGCAGCCCCGAGTTTGACGGTTATCTGGTGAGGAATCGTCGTTCCTGTCAGGACCACTTGTATCAGGCTTTTCTTTGCATTAGCATTGGCCTTATTAATAGCCAGCGGGACCTCATTTGCCTTACCCAGACCGAGTCCAACATGGCCTTCGCCATCACCGGTCACGACCAATGCGTTAAAGCTGAGACGCTTACCTCCCCGAACCACCTTGGCAACCCGGTTGATGTTTATTAACTTGTCGGTAAGTAAAAGGTCTGTGGGGTCTATCTTACTTGTTGTTTGCATGATTCGCCCTAGAGCCGTCTCCCTTAGAACTTCAATCCACTTTCGCGGGCAGCTTCGGCCAGTGCTTTAACCCTGCCGTGGTATTTGCGGCCACCACGGTCAAATGCTACCTGGTTTACACCCTGGCTTAGCGCACGCTTTGCAATCAGAGTACCGACAAGTGCCGACCTGTCGGACTTCGCTTTACCATCCAATTCACCCTTCAGGTCCGGGTCAGTGGTAGAAGCAGCCACCAGTGTATGCCCGGCAATATCGTCAATTACCTGGGCATAGATATGGTTCAGGCTGCGGAATACGCACAGACGCGGCCTTTCAGGAGTGCCTTTGATCTTGGCCCGAATCCTGGCATGTCGCCTGGCACGAGCATTTCTTTTATATTCCCTTGCCATTGCTATCTCCCGATGGCCTTCCCGGCTTTACCCGGTTTGAGACGCACTATTTCACCGCTGTACCTGATGCCTTTACCCTTGTAGGAATCAGGGGGACGTATCCGCCTGATCCGGGCAGCCATCTCGCCGACCACTTCCTTGTCAATACCGGATACCTTTATACGGTTATTACCCTCAACAGAGAGTGTCAGACCCGGTAAGGGTATCACTTCTACCGGGTGGGAAAAACCCACATTGATAATCAGGTTGCTACCTTCCATCCGGGCACGGTAACCAACGCCAACAATCTCCAGTGTTCTTTCGAATCCGCTGGTTACTCCCTGCACCATATTGGCCAGGAGGCTCCGCGTCAGGCCATGTAATGACCGGTGTATGCGGTCGTCGCTGGGCCTCGACACTGTCAAAGTATCATTACCAAGTGATATCTGCATATCCGGATTAAACCGGCGCTGCAGCTCACCATTAGGACCCTTCACGGTAACCCCACTTTCACCGATGGTTACCGAAACACCCTGGGGTACTGCTATCGGCATTTTGCCTACTCTAGACATTAAAGTTGCTCCCCAACCTTGTTACCATATATAACACAGGAGTTCGCCACCAACTCCCTGCTGCCAGGCCTGCCGGCCGGTCATTACACCCCTGGGAGTGGACAATACGGCTATTCCCAGCCCACCGTAGACCCGGGGGATTTCCTTTTTCTCAACATACACTCTTAATCCGGGTTTGCTTACTCTTTCCAACCCGCTCAGTACGGAGTCATTCCTTTCCCAGTACTTTAAGCGAATCCTGATCATCCGCTGCGGTTTACCGCGGACGACCTCATAATCATTGATGAAGCCTTCCTCTTTGAGGATTTTGCTGATGGCCAGCTTCATCTTTGAAGAAGGTACCAGTACCGAATCATGTCCTACCATGATGGCGTTTCGTACCCGGGTTAACATGTCTGCAATTGGATCAGTTACAGTCACCCTTGCCCCCTCTGGCTATGTTATCCATACTACCAGCTTGATTTCCTTACTCCCGGTACCTTTCCGGCCAGGGCTAATTCCCTGAAACAAATCCGGCACAGTCCAAACTTACGCATGTAAGCTCGGGGCCGTCCACAGACGTGACACCGGTTATGATACTGCACTTTGTATTTTGGAGAACGTTTCCACTTTGCAATTTCGGATTTTTTTGCCATGTAACTTCCGTTTAATCTCTACTGAAGGGCATACCCAGCAACTCCAGTAGCTGTCTGCCCTCCTCATCTGTTTTTGCCGTGGTTACGATTGTTATTTCCAGTCCCCGTACCTTGTCTATCTTATCGTAGTCAATCTCCGGGAACGCTGTTTGCTCTCTGAATCCCAGGGTGTAGTTACCCCGGCCATCAAATGAATTCCGCGGTATACCTCGGAATTCCCGGATACGCGGCAGGACTACACTGACCAGTCGCTCAATGAAGTCATACATCCGGTCCCTGCGAAGTGTCACCTTTGCACCGACTGGCATTCCCGTCCGCAGCCTGAAGGCGGCAATTGACAGCTTGGCTCGCGTGATGATCGGCTTCTGCCCCGTGATCGCGGGTATGTCTCTCTCTACTGCTTCAAGAGCCCGGGCATTCTGGATAGCCTCTCCGACTCCAATACCCACAACAACCTTGACCAGGCGGGGAGCTTCCATTACATTCCTGTAATTACCGGCTTCCATCAAGCGGGGTACGATTTCTTCTCGATACCTCTGTTTCAGCTCTGCCATTTACTCGACCACCTCGCCGCAGACACGACAGAAGCGTGCTTTCCTGCCGTCTCCCAGTACACGAAGACCAATCCTGGCCGGTTTATTGCACTTGCCGCAAAGGAGCATTACATTGGAAACACTGATCGGTATTTCCCTCTCTATAATACCCGCCTGCCTTACCTGCGCCCGTGCCCGACTGTGCATCTTGATTATATTGACGCCCTCAACCAGCACCCGGTTACTCTTCGGGTAGACAAAGCGTATCTTGCCCTTTTTTCCCCTGTCTTTGCCGGTGATTACCAGTACATTATCACTTTTTCGTATCTTCATTGCCCTGTATTCCTCACAAGACTTCCGGTGCCAGTGAAATTATCTTGGTGAAGTTCTTGTCCCTTAATTCCCTGGCCACAGGCCCGAAGATCCGGGTCCCCCGGGGATTATTTTTATCGGTCAGAATCACTGCGGCATTCTCATCAAACTTGATGTAGGAACCATCCGGTCGACGGTAGGGTTTCGCGGTCCGGATAACAACAGCCCGAACCACATCTCCTCCCTTTACGGCACCACCCGGGATAGCCCGTTTCACCGAGCCAACAATGACATCACCAATATAGGCATATTTTTTCCTGGTACCACCGAGCACGCCGATACACATCAGCTGCCGGGCTCCCGTGTTGTCTGCTACTTTGAGTCTGGTATTAGACTGAATCACTCTACTTTATCCTGCAGTTTCCTCTTCGCTAGTTTCCTCTGCTTCACCCGCAGCTTCCGCTTCCACGGATTTCAGTTCCTCCGGCTGGGGTTCCAGTTCTTCCGGTTTAACCTCGACGACCTCGCCTTTGATAATTATCTCTGCCACCCGCCACCGTTTCTCTTTGGAGAGAGGCCGGGTTTCCACCAGTCTTACGGTATCACCCAAGCCGCATTCGTTCTTTTCATCATGTGCCTTGTACCGAACGATTTTTCGTACCGTCTTCCGGTATATCGGGTGATGCCGGTATGACTCTACCGCCACTACCGCGGTCTTGTCCATGCTATTGCCTACAACACGACCGACTTTATTTTTGCGCATTCTCTGCATAGTTTATGTCCTTTTACAACTCCGGCAGGGGCAGGGAAACATCACCCTGCGTTTAGTTCTCGCTCCCTCAGCACCGTTTTCATCCTGGCAATGTTTCTCTTTACCGCTGGTATATCACGATGGTTGACCAGTTGCTTGGTAGCGGCACGAAAACGAAGGTCAAACAGTTCCCGATGGGCTGTCTCTAATTGCCTGGTAATTTCTTCCGTACCGAGGGCACGTATCTCTTCAACCTTCAACGCTCACCAGCTCCTTAGCCTGGGCTATGATATCTGTACCATGTGTCTGCCTTGTAACAAACCGTACCTTTATCGGTAACTTGTGTGAAGCCAGACGCATCGCCTCTTTGGCTATATCTTCTTCAATACCCGACATCTCGAATATTATTCTTCCCGGTTTCACAACAGCTACCCAGTGGTCCGGTGCACCTTTGCCCGAGCCCATTCTTGTTTCCGCGGCTTTCTTGGTAACCGACTTGCTCGGGAAAATACGTATCCATATTTTACCACCACGTTTAACGTGGTGCGTCATGGCACGCCTGGCAGCTTCAATCTGACGGGCCGTTATCCAGGCAACCTGCTCGGCTACCAGCCCGTAGTCACCGAAAGCAATCCTGTTGCCGGTATTCGCCTTACCGGCGCGGCGTCCCTTGTGCGTTTTGCGGTATTTAACTCGCTTAGGTTGTAGCATCGCCTTCTCCCTGGTCTTCGGGGGCATCTGAAGTTGGTTCCGTCTCTTCTACCGTCTCTACCACAGTTTCCCCGGGTTCTTCTGCCTTTGCTTCAGCTACAGCTTCCTCAACGGCTGCTTCTGCTACCGGCTCAGCAGGTGCTTCCTCTACGGCTGCTTCCGCTACCGGCTCAGCAGGTGCTTCCTCAACGGCTGCTTCCGCTACCGGCTCAGCAGGTGCTTCCTCAACGGCTGCTTCTGCTACCGGTTCAACAGGTGCTTCCTCAACGGCTGCTTCCG
>DUES01000173.1 GCA_011192055.1 Dehalococcoidia bacterium | reverse complement strand
GTAGTTCAAGATTTCCATATAAGACTCCATAATGCACCGCCAATAGTCTTGCTAGCCCACCTTCCTGCATCCCCTCACCCTTTGTCCCTCTCCCCTTCAACAAATAAAAGTGCACTTATGGTGATAAACTGGTTCGATGGGGAAGATCGCTTTGACATCTATTCTATCATGGAAGACCACTACCTGCACCCGCAGTTTTTGGAGTAGTTCTCGCTTCGTTGCAGGGAATTGCATGGACTCGCTCAGGTTTGCACTTTCCAACCCGGCCAGTCGCATAACAGTTTTATGTGGCGTGTCAACCAACCTCACCATCCGGCCGTCTTCTTCCTCGGTATTCCACACCATTGATTCCAGCTGGCCCTGCCAGAAGCGGAGTAGCCCTCTGGTACTTTCGAGTTCCTGTATCTGTGCAGGGTCTATTGCAGCCCTTATGGATGTCAGCCTGATCTCCTCCTTTTCGAAGCTCTGTCGCAACTCGTGGAACCTCTCAGCATTCATGTTACTGATTACCCAGTCAACAGCTAGCTTCATCTTCTGTTCGGCTATTTGAGCCAGCTGCTCGTCAATCGGCAGTATCCTGGCTCTAAGTTCCTCTTCGCGGTTTCTCAGGCTGTCAATGGTTTCTCTAAGCAGAGGGTTAAGGTTATTGGGATCATTGATTATCGCCTCGACCCTTTGCCAGACTTGCTCTTCCAGCCAGTCCGCATTGTGTCTGGGTGATGTGCATCTCGGAGAGCCGTCAAGTCGGTGTTGCTTCAGCCTGCCCCGGCAGCTGTAGTACCTGTGCTTGGGGCTTCCTTCAGTCTTGAAGCTCATACCGCAGAGTCCACAAGTTACCATGCCCTGGAGAAGCCATTTGTTCTCGCGTACAGGTCGGACCCTCTTGTTGGCGATCAGGTGCTTCTGTGCCAACTGCCACTCCTCTTCGGATATGACCTGTGGTACGTCCACAATGATAGCCTTGCTCATGTCGACCCTGGCTATGTCCGATATGTGCTGGTGGCGGTTGAGTATCTGCGTCCCTTTATAGACAGGATTGAGTAATAAGAGATGAAACTCCCAATTGACACAGTATCTGTGTGTGTATATAATACCTGTAGACCGTCAGCGATAATGGGATTGCGATAATATTGACCAGGCCACCTTCAGGGTCTGGTCTGACTTTTAATGGGACCGGCGCAGTGCCTTCTTTGTGATCTGTCGACTCGATCTGATGGTGGCCGGTTAAAGCACCACCCGTAGTAGAGACACCTGAACCGGCTGACATAGTTACCAGCAACCTTTCCGTGACACCTACAGACGTAAAGATTGGTGAAACCGTCACTATCAGGGTACAGGTAGCCAACCGGGGTGGTGAAGAAGGCACTTACGTGGTCGAAATCAAGATTGACGGGGTGGTCGTAGAGACCAGGCAGGTAACACTGGATGCGGAAGCAAGTCAGACACTGACCTTTACAACATCTGAAGATAGCGCCGGAATCTATCTTGTCGATATCGACGACCTGTCAGCCAGTTTCACCGTCACAAAGCCGGTTATCGAAGAAGAGCCCTCAGGGACCAACTGGGGTCTCATCGGAGGTATCATTGGCGGAGTAGTCGTTATCGCTGCTATCGCCGTCATTGTAATAATGAGACGTCGGAGGGTTTAGGCCGAAGTTTCCCGGTAGACCGTAAAATCTCCCGAATAGATGAAATTGGGTCAGTATTAGTCGCTAGGGTTAATCTCCAACGCGGGTCTGTTATCTCTAATACCCGATGATTGAAAGCAAGCGTGAAAGGAAATAGATGAAGTCCGAGATGACTGACCTGCCCCAGCACGTGGCAATTATCATGGATGGCAATAGCAGATGGGCAAGCAAGTGCGGCTTGTCTCGCGTGGAGGGACACCGTGCTGGGGCCAGAATTATTCGCCACGTTGTCGAGATTATTGATGAATACCAGATACAATATCTTACCCTATTTGCCTTTTCTACCGAAAACTGGGATCGCCCACGGAATGAAATCAGAAGCCTCATGCAAATCTTTGGGAATCTGATTGATTCTGAACTTCAGCTACTTCATGAAAAAGGCATCCGCCTTTACCACTTGGGATTACTTTTCAGATTGCCGGTAGGTCTCCAGCGGAAGGTAAAAGGAGCTATTGAGCTTACAAAGTGGTCTGCCCCCCAAAAAGGATTCCAGTTGAAATGGGAAATCCCGAATTAAATAGAAATGGGCTATATAATTTATCCCGGTACAGATTCACACTCGACAAATAGATTCGTAGAAGAGCCCTGAAGAATAAGAAATTCATAGCACTTAATAGGAAATAAGCGAATTACGGCTTAAATATCAACAGGGGATTACGATGATTCATTATGTAATAAGGCGATTACTATTTCTGATACCTACAATATTACTGGTGACCATAATCGTGTTCTTATCTATCCGCCTCATTCCGGGTGATGTCGTAGACGTAATACAGGCTGGTATGGCGGGAGCGGGTGAGATAGACCGTGAGACTGTAGCCCATGCCCTGGGACTGGATGTCCCCATACATGTCCAGTACGGGCAGTGGTTATGGAATATTTTCCAGGGTGACTTCGGGCGTTCTCTCATTAGCAACACCTCTGTATCAGAGGAGATATTGACCAGACTTCCGGTTTCAATAGAGCTTGGAATTTTATCTTTAGTAGTAACTTTAATTCTAGCTATTCCTATTGGTGTATATTCAGCAATCAGGCAAGACACCACAGGAGATTACGTACTACGAAGTATTTCTATTGCATGCATTGCTATTCCGGGCTTCTGGCTGGCAACAATGGTAATAGTCTACCCTTCAATTTGGTTCAACTGGATGCCACCTACGGATATGGTTTCCTTTATTGATAATCCAATAAAGAATTTACAGCTATTCATAATTCCGGCCATTATCCTGGGTATGGCAGGGGCAGGCTATACGATGAGAATGACGCGTACCATGATGCTGGAGGTACTAAGACAGGATTATGTGAGGACCGCCTGGTCAAAAGGTCTCAAGGAAAGAGTCGTCATCTTTCGCCATGCATTAAAGAATGCCCTAATCCCGATAGTCACACTAATAGGTACCTTCGTACCCATCACGGTAGGTGGATCTGTTGTTATAGAGCAGATATTTGTCCTGCCTGGAACCGGAACTCTCCTGCTGGATGCTCTCAGTGAAAGAGACTATACCATAGTATCCGGCGTAAATATACTTATCGCTTCTGTCATACTGATAACCAATTTGTTAGTTGACATGACTTATGCCTATCTAGACCCCAGGATTCGCTACAAACTATAAATAACACAAAGGCGAAAAAAGAAAATGGCTAACGTAAAAAGTAGAGTTTTATCGATAGATAAGTTAGGTAAGAAGAATCCGCTATCAGAATTCTTAAGGAGGCTGGTTAAGGAAAAACCGCTTGGTGCAATAGGTGGGGTAATAGTTCTACTTTTGCTTATCATCGGTATTTTCGCAGACTGGCTGGCCCCTTACGGTATGACTGATATTAACCTGAGAGATAACCTGATTCCACCGGGGAGTCAATATATCCTGGGTACGGACCAGTTGGGACGCGACATGCTAAGCCGTGTTATATACGGGGCTCGCACTTCCATGATTGTTGGTGTAGTTGCCACTTCGCTTTCTATGGTTGTCTCTGCATTTATTGGTATTGTTTCAGGTTTCGTAGGGGGCAAATTTGACCTGGTATTGCAGAGATTTGTTGATGCCTGGATGTGTTTCCCGGGACTAATCATTATCATAACCATCATCTCTATGCTGGGGCCAGGCCTGATGCAGGTGATACTGGTTGCGGGATTGACCTTCGGTATCAGCGGCTCAAGGGTGATAAGATCTGCCGTAATCAGTATCAAAGGAAACATGTATATGGATGCCGCAGTTGCTATCGGTTGCCCACTAAGGGTACTACTTGGCAAGCATATCCTGCCAAATGTGGCGGCTCCTTTAATTGTCCTTTTCTCAACCAGAATGGGGTCGGTAATTTTGATGGAAGCGACTATAAGCTTCCTGGGATTTGGTATCCCACCCCCTACCCCCAGTTGGGGTGGTATGCTTAGTGGTTCGGGCCGTGAATACATGTTAGAGGGGCCCTGGATGGTATTATGGCCTGGTCTGTTCCTGAGTTTTGCAGTCTATGGTGTCAATATGTTCGGAGATGCAGTAAGAGACCTGCTTGACCCAAGACTAAGAGGTGGTTTGGGACGTTACGGTGGCGGAAACAAGAAAGCTGAAAAGATGTTAACTAAGCATAAACAGTCCAGCTAATTATGAGCTTAGTAATAGAAAACAGGAGGTATAAATGATATAAAACCATCACCCATTAGAAGTAATATTAGGAGAAATGGAGTTATTAACAATGAAGAGAAGTGCTATTTGGTTCGTACTTTCCCTGCTAATGGTGACAATGCTGATAATGTCATCCTGTCAATCGGCAGTAGAAAGCGAGAAGGAAGGACAGGAAATCGTCGGGCAGGTTATCGAAAAGGATACTCCCACAGTCGATGACCAGGAGGAGGAAGAGGCTGACAAGGAATCACCCGAGATTGAGAAAATAGATTACAGCAAGCCACAATACGGCGGTGTTTTAAATGGAGTCATAGATAATGACCCGACACTTTTTGACCCCTACCGTCATGAGCCGATTGGATTACATGTAATGAGTTTCTGGACTGAAAGACCATTATGGGCCAATTGGACGACAGACCGGGACAAATTATCTTTCATGACTGGTTATTTTCCCGTGCAATACACGACAGGTTGTTTGCTAGAGTCGTGGGAACAACCAGACGCTCTAACCTATATATGGCACGTTCGCCCCGGGATACACTGGCAGGATATTCCGCCGGTTAACGGACGAGAACTGGTTGCCAATGACCTTGTTTATACCTATCACCGACAGTGCGGTCTGGGCAGCGGGTATACAGAGCCTAGTCCATTCGCGTTCTTTGAAGAACTGACTCACATAGAATCTATAGAAGCCACGGATAAGTACACTGTTGTTATAAGAATGACGGATGCTCAACCAGGATTCCCCATGTATTGGGGGGCTGAGGGTCTATTGCCTATCGTTGCTCCCGAGTTAATAGAAACATACGGTGCGTTTGGTGACTGGAAAGATGTCGCTATTGGAACAGGACCCTTTATCCTGGAGGACTACGTTAAGGGTAGCGCTCTTACTTTCAGCAAGAACCCCAACTACTGGGCAACGGATGAGAAATATCCGGAGAACAGGTTACCCTATATAGACGAGTGCCGGATTAACATAATCTCAGATAAGTCTACTCGACTGGCTGCTTTGCGGACCGGTAAGTTAGACATTATGTATGGCATAACCGGAAAAGAGAAAATTAACCTGGCCAAATCAAATCCCGAACTAAAGTCATATATGACATATAGTGAAAGTAAAAATATCGGGATGAATTACTGGGCGGAACCTTTTACAGATCGAAATGTCCGCAAAGCACTCCAAATGGCTATGGACCTGGAGACAATAGCTGATATGTATTTCAAGGGCTATGCAGACTCGTTCCCGAGTCTTGCTGGACCTGGATTGGGAACCGATTACTGGACTCCGCTTGATGAATACCCTGAGGAAGTCCAGGAAGGATTTACCTATAACCCGGAAAAAGCCAAAGCCCTCCTCGCTGAGGCTGGATATCCCAATGGTTTTACAACCAATGTAGTAACGAGAGGCTTTGCATATGTAGATTTGCTCGAGATAACTCAGGCCTATCTTGCTGATATTGGTGTTACACTGGAAATCAATGCTATGGAATACACTACCGGAAATGGTTACCTGTACGGCAGACAGCATGACCAGATGTACTACCTGCGTGCCAGTGGTCATTTTACACCTGAACAAATCTTGCTTTACTGGTACAAGGATGTAGCCTGGAACTGGGGTGATATCAATGATCCGCTGTTTAATGAGCGAGTTGATGCCGTCCTTGCAGAAGCAGACCCGGTTAATAGAGCTGAAATGATTAAGGAAGCAAACGTATACGGCACCAGCCAGTTCTGGGGCATATTTATGCCGGTTGAACAGACGTTTAATATGGGTCAGCCATGGATAGAAGGGTGGCAAGGTGAATATCGGGTTGGAGCCTACTGGACTGCTCCCGTATTTGCGCGGGTCTGGATTAACCAGGACGTGAAAGAACAATATAAGTAGATATCACTTTTACCTTTAAAGAATCAAACATAATAACAAAAATAGAAATCATTAAATTTCGAAAACAGGTTGTCGTCCAAAAGCGATACAGGTTTGGAGGCGTTATAGGGGAAATGACCCACATTCTTGAAGGCATCAAAATAGTCGACCTGTCCCAGGTAGCTGCAGTCCCCATGGCTGCTCGCCACCTTGCGGATTTTGGAGCGGATGTTATTCACGTAGAACCCCCGCATACCGGTGACTCCTGGCGCTCCTTTCGGCCTGGCTCAAGCATTTACGAGACACCTGGTAGTGATATTCCAGCAGATGGTTACATCGACCATAACTGGGAAAACTACAATCGTAACAAGCGTAGCATTATACTTGACCTATCCCAGGCGGAAGGAAAAGAGATTATCCACAAACTTATCTCGGAAGCGGATGTCTTTATGACCAACCAACGACTATACGAGAGAGAGAAGTTTGGGCTGGAATACGAAACGCTGCACGAAAAATACCCGCGTCTTATTTATGGGTCACTCACCGGTTATGGCAAAAAGGGTCCGGAGAAAAATAATCCGGCCTATGATGTCACCTCCTATTGGACCAAAGCTGGTACGTCACACTTGTTTTCTATGCCGGAGCTACCACCGTTTATTGACGGTGGTGGCTTCGGTGACAATGTAGCTGGCATCAGTCTTGCCTTCGGTCTGATGATGGCCTTATTCGGTCGTGAGAAGAGTGGCGTTGGCCAGGAAGTGGACCTTTCGCTCTTCCACACCGGTATCTATCAATTGACCTTTTTCCTGGCTGGTACTATTGCCACAGGACGCGACTACAGGGATTGGGCAATCCGTTCAAGGGAAGAGAAGAAAAACGTGCTTGATATGCCCTATGAAACCAAAGATGGTCGCTGGTTGCTTCTTGCTATGCCACAACCTGAACGATGGTGGCCCAGATTTTGTCATGCTATCGGACGAGAAGACCTTGAACATGATCCCAGGTTTGAATCATTCGAATCCAGGATCGAAAACCGTGATATCCTGTTCGAAATTCTGAAGGACACGTTCTTGACAAGGACCTTAGTGGAGTGGAAGCCAGCCTTATCAGGTATCCCATTTGCTCCGTACCAGAACCTCCTCGAGGTCATCGAAGACCCCCAGGCCAAAGCTAATGATATCTTTGTCGAGTTAAATCATCCCACCCACGGCTTGATGAAGGTAATTGACAGTCCTGTCAAACTAAGTGAAAACCCTGCAACAATGCGAAGATTCGCTCCAGAGTTTGGACAACACACCGAGGAAGTGCTCCTGGAGTGTGGTTACACCTGGGAAGATATTAGTAAATTCAAAGAGCAGGGCATAGTAGAGTAGGCGTTGTGTGAAGTATCCTTTCAGGCGTGAATATGCGAAATTGTGTGGTGATAAAGTTAAGAAAATAAATGGGGCAGAACATATGCTGCCAGGTGGGTGGTGAAATAATACACCCCGGCGCAGGGCTGCTTCAGGGTACCGGTCCGGGTCAGCATAGCTCGTGATGCTCATTTCCGGAAAGCCGAGAATGTCTATCCCGCGTGTGTCTGTCCCGATGATGTACCGTGACATACTCTCCAGGTTCGCGGTAACTGCCGCTTCCTCGCACCTCATTTGTACCAGGCCTATTCTGAGCATAGCACCGCAATCTATCAGGTAAAGTACAATCGTTTAGGCACTCTCATTAAGTGTCAAACTCTTCAACTAGAATCGTGGCAGATATATCAATTATTACGGGCATAGGAAATCGTGGGTCAACACCTCTACTAGGCGAACAGACTAAATATGCATGTCCCCATTCATAAATCGCCATTACTTCATCTTCTACCTCGTGAAAATTGGCATTCTTTCCAACTTCAATTTCGTATCTTGTTCTATCTTGCATGAATTCAATTTTGAATATCCTTGTTTCAGATATTGCACCCCCTGCTTGAACATTACTCTTGATTTGTTGGTATATTCTCTCTGATGAATCTGTTGTTTCGGCATGTGGAATAAAGAATTTCATCAATTTATGCCTCCCTCTCAAATGGTATCAGGGTAGCATCAAGCACGGGATTGCCCCGCTTTACCGATACTCTCCGGTGTAACGTTACTTTATAGTCCATGTAAGGAACGTTCACAGGTCTGACTACATCGTTCCAATTTTTAAACGGTTGTACTTTACTCTTTATTAACATGCGATAACTAATGAACAGGCAATTACTGTCTTCCTGTGGTCTATGACTATATCCCCGGCCGTGATACCATCAGACCGGCATCAACATTTATCATCTGGCCGGTTACATAGGCAGCCAGGTCGGAGGCAAGATACAGGGCAGTATGGGCACAGGTTTCCGGGGGAATCAGGTTATTACTCAGGGGCATAATACCGGCAAGTGCCTGAATCCGCTCCGGGTCAGCCCAGGCAAAACGCATCATCTCAGTTTCAATACCGCCGGGACCAATGGCATTGACTCTTATCTTAAATCTTGCCAGATCAGCGGCCAGGCCTTCTGTCAGCATCACCATACCCCGTTTGGTGATAGCATAGTTGGTCATTGCACCACGTCCCGTAGCAAAGGCACGCACCGAAGATATATTGATAATATTTCCCTTATTCTGCTTTATCATTACCGGTGCTACGGCCTTGCTGCAAAGCAGGCAGCTTTTCAGATTATTCTCAAAAACAGCATCCCACGCCTGCTCATCAAGGTGCAGAATTGCCGCGGATTCCTTCATTAATTCTATTCTCTCAGCTACACGTGCCCTGGATGTCTCGAGGTCGAAGTCCTCAGGCTCGGTGCTCCGGCCACCATCACCCACACCGGCATTATTCACCAGGATATCTATCCGCCCGAATTTCTCCATGACCCCGGCCACAAGTCTGGCAACATCTTCACCCTTTTTCACATCTGCATGCATAGCCAGGGAACGGCGGCCAAGCTTCTGAATCTTTGCCGCAACAGCATCCAGTTCACCGGTACTGGTAACCCAGTCACATATCGCAATATCAGCGCCAGCCCCGGCAAATGTTAAAGCACAGGCTTCACCTATCCCTCTGCGGGCCCCTGTCACAAGGGCAACCTGACCGTCCAGGCTCAAGCTTGGACTGTTCATGATAGAACCTCCTGAAAATACCTGCTGAATTACTATAGTTATGGTATAACAGTCATAGTGCTAATAAGTGATAGTAGTAATGGTACCATATATCAGGCAGGTCATGGTGGGCTTTTCAGACTTTCGTGGTTAAGCCTGTTCCAGCTTGTTGACGAGGGTAATGATACTGTTCCAGTCGAAGACRCGGCAGCAATTGGGATGAAGCAGGGGTGMCTGGTTCCACGGCTGGTCCATCAGGATGGAAAAAACACCGGCTTCGGCAATGTTGTGCGCCTCAYCCARGTGGTCCTCCACGAACACGTCAAAACCCCGTCCCGCCTGTACCTTGTCACCATACCGACCATGGATAATGTGGTCGTATCGTGCATTGTATTCAGCCAGCCAGGAAAGGGTAACCTCCTCCAGTGATGCCGGCCTGGCGGTTACCAGCCATACCTCGTGTCTACCGAGTGATGAAAGGCCTTGAATAGCCCCTTCGATTGGTGGGGCATACCGCAGCAGGTCGGTACCAAGTGTCGCTTCCCAGAGACGATTGAACTGCTCCTCGCTGATATCCAGGGCGTCCATCAGGTCCCAGCTTCTCAGGTCCTGCAAGGTAACCGGTCTCCCGCATATCTCGGAGGCTACGGGCAGCATAACGGCTGCATAGTCCACGATAACTCCGTCTATGTCCACGCCGATTGTAAGCCGTTTCATCGTGCTGCTAACCTCCGGGTTTGTCTACATTCGTTATGCGGTCGAGATTATTCTGGCTCCGGTCGTCCCGGATTTGCCTCATACGGGGACGAAACAGGAACACATACAAAAAGATTACCAGAGTTAATGCACCAAATGCACCTATCGTGACCGGAGCACCATAAGCATCAGAGAGCATGCCGATTGGTAAAGAACCCAGTGGCTGGAGGCCAAAGGTAGTCATGAAAAGCCCGGTTACCCTTCCCCGCATCTCCGGTGGGGTCAGCACCAGTACAAGGGCCTGGTTCAGTGACATATATGCAGTACCAGCGGCACCGGTTATGGCCAGCATCACCAGGGAAAGCGGAAAATTACCGGTGCCGGCGATAACGCTGAAAAGTACGAGGGATACACTGAAGGTGATTCCCATTGTTATGAGAATACGTCCTTTATACCGGTAGTTTGAAATTGAAGCAATAAACATGGCTCCAACGACAGCCCCGATTCCCACCACGGACATCATCAGGCCCAGTTCTGCAGTACCGACGTGGAAGACCTCTTCCTGGAAAACCGGCAGGAAATTGACATAGGGCATCGCGAGGATAACCGGAAAGACGCCGATAAGCAGGAGTTCAAGCACAGTCCGGTCGCGGCGCAGATAGCGAAGGCCGGCAAGAGCATCGCCCAGCATTGACCGTGAGGTTTTTACCTTGGATTTCCCCAGGACAGGAATCATCAGGAGGAAAACGGCAAAAATGCTGTAACCGATGAACTTCGCGTAGTACAGCGGGGCAATACCAATCGCTGCAATGAGGATTCCCGCCAGGGCAGGTCCCGCGATGCGGGTTACGTTCATTACACCGGCATTCAACGCAAACGCATTCAACAGGTTTTTATCACCCACAAGGTCCGGAACATATGATTGGCGGGCAGGCATGGTAAATCCGGCAATAATGCCCGTAATAATGCCACCAACGATAATATGCCATACCTCGATAAGGCCGGTATGCACCATTACGCCTATCCAGAGTGCCATGATGCCGATACCAATCTGGCCGCTTATCAGCAGGTTTCGCTTTGACATCCGGTCGGCAGCAATACCGCCGGTGAGTGAAAAGAAGAACAGTGAGGCACCCAGTGCTGCGCTTACGTATCCGATTGCGGTAGCCTGCCCGGTAAGCTGATAGACAAGGTAGTTCTGGGCAAGCTGCATCATCTGCAGTGCCGTGGTGGCTATCAGTGACCCGATGATATACAGGCGGAAATTGCGGTTCTTCAGAGAAACAAATGGTGCACGCCAGTCCCTCTTCTTTTGAGGATGCCCATGAAGAACGGTTCCCGCTTTCTCCGCTTGCCCTTTTTCGTACACTGCCGGTCCTTTTTTGGGGAACATATCAGGGAATACTCACTCCATGTAATCTAATACCTGCGCCCAGCCGGCCAGACCCTTGTCAAGGCAACATTAGACTACCATTGAGGAGAATCACAGGAGACTGGTGAACTAGTGTAGTGCTTCCAACGGTTCGTTAGATTACGGAGACTTCGAAAGCAGGTCTCAATCAAGCCACCTTTTCTAAGGGTTTGGAATCAGCATCGTCATACAAATAACGATGTTTACGAAACACTACACTCATAAATTATAACACAAACATAAGTTTGGCTTCATACCCGACCGTGTGATATTATTGACGTTAGATACAGCAACAGCAAAAGGAACTGGTAATGAGTGCTAAGCAGGCTACGACAAAGCAAACTTCAGCGAAGCAGACTTCGCAAAAGAAGGTTCAGGATATAAGTACCTTCGTGGAGAAGGCTAACAAGAAGAACCCCATCAACGGACTTAAGATCCGTTTCGGTTTCACCAAGCGCAAGCGGAAGTAAATCTCCGGCTACCGGCGGTTACTTTACCTCCACCCGGCCAATATCACTGTCTATCACTATCTCTACCCGGTTGGCAGCACTATCATAGTCCGGTGACTGGTAATAGTCACCATCCTGCGGAAAGCGGTCTCTGTCCACGTCTATCAGACTAAGGTCACCATTTATCCATATCCGGGCTGCAACAGTGTCGGGTACCGATATTTCCACATTTGCTATATTGACATCCACATCTACACTGGTAAAGCCGGTGGAAGAAGGCAGTATTACACTGTAATTGCCTGCATCTACATCCAGCGTCAGACTGGTAAGCATCAGGCGACGGAGATCAAGGTCTACACTACTGGCCGCCGAACGGATACTTATCGAGAGAGGGATATTGCGTGTAAGGTCAATTCTCCAGTCAATGCCGCCATCACCCCAGAACTCTTCATGGTCGGCATCCAGTCGAAGCTCTGCTGCCGTCCCCTGGACCTGAAGTGAACTGACCAGTGTCTTTTGTCCGTTTATTACGTCATATTCCAGTTCTGCAAGCTCCGGGGAACCGGATGAAAGGCTGCCAATATCCAGGCTTCCGGCACGAAACTCTATGTAGACATCGGCACGTTCCAGACCACCGAGCGGCAGCTTTTCACTTTCCATGCTGCCGGCATGAATAGGCCCATGTTGCCCGATAGCAATTCCCAGGCACCCGCCAAGTATGACTACGGATACCAGGCTGACCAGCCAGATACTGTATCCCCTGAGCAGAATACCAATCCCCAGAAGGATAAGTATTGCGGGCCAGAACCGCCACAGTGTCCCCCAGAGGGTCCAGGGAAGCACATCGGTAGTCTGTAAAATGAAGATGGTGCCAAGGAATAATAGTACTGTACCCCAGATAGCGGCAGAAATCGGGTTATTTCGCTGCTTTTCAGCCATACTCACTTCCTCCGGGCAGCAACGATCAGGAGTATGCCGATGGCTATTACGGGTATAGGCCAGAGAATACCCCAGTTAAACCACCAGAACACGTTAAAATTACCCAGCAGCAGGACCACGCCGAATACGATAACGGCAATACCAAGCCAGTTTAACCGGCGACTTCGCAGCATAGATTCTTCTTCAGCTCCCACCCTGTCCTTTGCCACTGTTGACTGTATGTCACGCCCAATCTCACTGGCGGTTTCCTTGATATCCTCCACATTTTCCCTGATTGTGTCCTTCGGCTCAGCGGCTGAAGAACCCTCCAGTGGTATTACAATCGCCATGATAAGGTAGGCAATAACACCAGTACCACCGACAAAAATTGACAGCACGGCAATAACCCTGATAATCGTGGGGTCAATTCCGAAATAYGCCCCCAGRCCGCCACAGACCCCGGCAATCACCCTGTCATCACGGCTCCGATTAAGTCTCCTGGTCATAACACNYCCCCCGRYAACATAYAGTCYTTCTTTAAGGAATTATACCTTACAATAARTACGGTAACAATTGCTACTTAAAATGCTGCATCTACCTTGAATGTCCCGGTTGACGCTATCAYATRCTAAAGGTATTATTGGACTGATTACCGCCTGTYTYTAAAGCTTCCAAGGATGTGAACCGATATGGAATATGCCGGGATTATGGAGAAACTGAAGTCCCTGGCCAATCCTGATGTCATCGAAGAAATGGCACGGTTTGGAATCAACCCCGAAAACAACCTCGGGATATCTATCACCAGCATACGGCAAATTGCTAGAGAAACAGGTAAAGACCACTCTCTTGCCATTCAACTGTGGGAATCAGGCATTCGCGAAGCACGGATGCTGGCCGCCCTGGTAGAGGAAGTTAAACTCGTCACCGGAGAGCAGATGGATACGTGGGCGAACGATTTTAACTCCTGGGACATCTGCGACCACTGCTGCAGCGCCCTGTTCCGGTATACCGACTATGCTTATCAAAAAGCAGTCGAATGGAGTTCTAACGATAAGGAATTCGTAAAGCGGGCCGGGTTTGTGCTCATGGCAACCCTCACAGTCAGCGACAAGAAAGCCCCGGATGAAAAATTCGCGCCGTTCTTTGAGCTGATGAAGCGGGAGTCTACCGATGACCGTAACTATGCTAAAAAAGCTGTCAACTGGGCCCTGAGGCAGATTGGTAAGCGCAGTCCGGGGTTGAACAAAATGGCAATCGAGACTGCCCGGGAAATCCATGCTATGGATTCAAAGAGCGCCCGGTGGATTGCCACCGACGCATTAAGGGAACTGACCGGACAGGCAGTGCAGCGGAGGTTGCGGCGTTAAGCTGTGTGTTTAACTCAGAAGACCTCTTAGCAGTCCTGTAATAATGTTAAGTACTCATCCCGACTAATCCCAAGAGTCTTCAAGTTGTTACGGATAATGAATACCGGTAAATCACTTGCTCTCGGAATAACAAGTGGCCGTTTTAAGCTATCACGCTTATATATGCGATGGTCACCTTCTTCCCTATCAAACCAGCAGCCACTTTTCAGCAAAACACATTCAAATCTTTTCCAGTGAACAGGAACCAGGCGAGTCAGTTTTTAACCCCCTACAGGAATACTTACTGCTTCCTCTGTAGTCTTATATGCTGGTGGGCACCACTCCTGTTTTCCAGGAATTTTACTCCAGCCACATTCTTCCAGTACTTCAGCCAGAGTCCCCATTCTGGTAACTTCATGCAGAAATATCCTTACCGCTTCCGTAAATCTGGTACGAGCCTTACCCTCAGTATCACCACAAGTTGAAATGTCAAGGGCGGGCGAATATACAATAAATTGACTGCCCTCTCTAAAAACGAGCACAGGGATCTTAGCTTCAATATTCTTCGGTACAGCCATGCCCATCACCCCATTCACATAATTTGATGATTTTTCATTTGCTTACTTGGTATTATTGCTCCCCTTATGCATACCTGCCTGCTAAATTGTACTACATTGAACCTTACTGTAGTTAATAGTGAAATATATGTCAAGCATATTCCAGCATTTTCACCCGGATTGTCATCTTATCATATCTACTTTGATTAATTTACTCCCATGGGATACTCACCTTGAATTAACCGTCCGCTTCAGGTGATGAGTCTCTGGAAAGCGGGATTATCTCTTCTACGATTAGCAGTTTCTCTTTCACCTCGTCCGGTGACATCCGTCCACCGGAAACGACCATCTTCAGTGCGGCATCTACCGAAATATCTGTCCGGATAATCTCCTCTTCGTGCAGTATTTGCAGGAACCCGGAGGTTGGATTCGGGGCAGTGGGAATAAATACATTGAGCAGTTTACGTCCGGATTCATCAGATACTTCATTGGTGATAAAACCAATTGTCCTGGTGCCCTTCCTGGGGAACTCGGCAAGGACTACCTGCATGAATCCCGTAGCAGCGGGTGTAGAGAAGCTCTGCAGTATCTGCCTGGCACCATTATACAGGTAGCGGGCTATCGGTATCCTCCCCATTGCCGCTTCACCATAGCCTATCAATCTCCGCCCGATGACGTTGCTCGCAATTACGCCAATCAGGTAAATAGCTATCACAGTAACACCAAAGCCGACTCCGGGAATTGTGTACCCGAATATACGCTCAACTATCGGCTGGAGCCAGCCATCAATCTGGCTAAATGCCCAGTAAAATGCCCAGATGGTGAGACCGAGGGGAACTGTGATAAGGATACCGGCAATAAAGTGACCTCTTACTTTCCGGCCGACACGTCTAAGCAGTTTTATCATTTCCCGACCTCCTTATCATAGTGGATGTCCGGCTGTCATTTACTCTGATTACAGCATGAACGGAAGCATCGCCTGTATTTACTATTGTAAATACTTTGCAGGATATGTCCAGCACTGGACCGGTGACAGTGCTTCATTGACAGTCAGGTCAGATTAAGCCCGGGTGAGACAAACGGGTGTCCATCACGCTCGAAGTCAGGCTGGTAGTTATCTGCTGCTTCCATTTCCTGTATCCAGCCGTTTTCCAGCCCGAGGTCGTTGACTATCTCAATAACTTCGGAGTACTCCGATACCCACAACGTCCGGGAGAGCGATGCAATCCGTGAAGCCCGGTGTGCCGGGTAATATTGAGACATAATGCTTACTGTGACCTCCGGGGAGACTTCCTCAGCCAGCCATGTCAGTGATTCTCTGCTCCCGGCCATTCCATCAGGCAGGACAAGGTGGCGGACAATCAGTCCTCTCTGCGCAATTCCTTCTTCATCCAGCACCAGGTTACCAACCTGCCGGTACATCTCAAGGATGGCAACACGGGCGTGAGTGACATAATTACGCGCCCTGGATAACCTGCGGGCCCATACGTCTGATGCGTACCGCAGGTCCGGCAGGTAGACGCTTACTATCCCCTCCAATTCTTTCAGGGAACTGACCGAATCATAACCACTGCTGTTATAAACCACCGGTATCCTGAGTCCCATCGGTACTGCCTCAAGGATTACGCGGACCATTTGCGGGACGAAGTGCGACGGAGAAACAAAGTTTATATTGTGACAGTGCAGTTCGTTCTGGAGGTATATAAGACGCTCCGCCAGAGTATGAAAGTCCGCCTCGGATGAGTGCTTTCTCTTTTTGTCCTGGCTTATCTGGTGGTTCTGGCAGTAGATGCAGCGAAGGTTGCAACTGCCTAAAAATACTGCCCCCGACCCGCGACTTCCCGAAACAGCCGGTTCCTCGCCGCTATGGCTGCATATAGTCGCTACCAGGGGCAAATACCCGGAACGACAGAAACCCTGTTGACCGTTCAATCGGTCTGCCCCGCACTCCCTGGGACAGATATCGCACGATGCAAGACGGGTTTCAAGCACTTCGGCACGGCGTTTCAGTTCACCCGAATGATAGAGGGCAATATATGCCGGTTCAGACAATCCGCGCTCCATTTCCCTGATATACCTCCACCCACGGATAAATTCCGCAATACAGGACGCCGGAAGTGAGGATGCAGGAGGTCTATAATATCCGTTACCGGAGCATAGCAAGTGCCTGTTTGATACGTGCCAGGCATGTCTCCTTACCCAGTACCACCATCGTTTCAAAAAGTGGTGGTGTCGCTGTCTGGCCTGTAACGGCCGTTCTCAGCGCACTAAAAAGTTGTCCTGCCTTAAGCCCAAGTTCTACCGCCAGTGGACGCAGCAGACCCTCCAGAGACTCATTGTCAAAGGAATCCAAACCTTCGATGCGTTCCAGGGCTACTTCCAGGGTACGGCCGGTAGATTCAGCATCCATCTTTTTGGGAATGAGTTCATCCGTTTTGTATTCCAGGTCGTCCACGAAAAAGAACCGGGTCAGGATGGGAATCTCGGTAAGAGTCTTGACCCGCTCCTGGACGAGGGGCATAATCTGGCGAACATAGTCAATATCAAGCGGGCGCTTTATCTCCGGCTGCAGACCTTCCTCCAGGGAACGCAAGGCTCGCTCAAGGAAGTCTTCCGGGTTCAACTGGCGGATGTAGACACCGTTCATCCATTCCAGCTTCTGCTGGTTGAAGATTGCCGCAGTCTTGCTGACACGCTCCAGGCTGAAGTTATCAATGAGGTCCTGCCTGGACATCAACTCGGTCTTATCATCAAATGACCAGCCCAGCAAGGCAAGGAAATTCATCATTGCTTCGGGCAGGTATCCCTTATCCCGGTAATCGGTTATGGAGACTGCCCCATGTCGTTTACCCAGCTTGGAACGGTCCGACCCGAGGAGCATGGGCAGGTGGGCAAATGCCGGCGGCTCATACCCCATGGCGTTATACAGCAGGACGTGACGCGGTGTGCTGGAAAGCCACTCCTCGGCACGCAGCACATGGGTTATCCCCATCGCGTGGTCGTCTACGATATTAGCCAGGTGGTAGGTAGGATAACCGTCCGATTTCAGCAGCACCAGGTCGTCGAGCGTAGAGTTATCAAATGCCACGTCACCCCAGATGATATCATGGAATTCAGTCTTTCCGGTGAGTGGTATCTTGAAGCGAACTACCGGGTTTATGCCTTCGGCTTCCTTCTCCCGCCTTTCCGCATCACTCAGTTCCCGGCAGTGCCGGTCATAGCCCGGAGGCCGTTTATTCCGTGCCTGGTCAGCCCGCATCCGTTCGAGGCGCTCAGGTGTGCAATAACAGTAGTATGCATCGCCCTGTGACACGAGTTTTCGGGCAGCTTCAGTATACAGCTCCAGTCGTTGCGACTGGACGTAGGGGCCATAACCGCCACCCACCTCGGGTCCTTCGTCCCAGTCCAGCCCCAGCCAGCGAAGTCCGTCAAGAATACCTTCAATAGCACCTTCAACCATACGCTCCCTGTCCGTATCCTCGATGCGGATAATGAAGACGCCGCCATGGTGACGGGCAAAAAGCCAGGCAAACAAAGCAGACCTCATGTTACCAACATGAGGGTAACCGGTAGGACTTGGTGCAAAACGTGTTCTGACGGTTGGTATCACAGACTTTCTCCACGGGATAAGCTGCCGGTACCAGGTGCAGGTATTATCCGGTAGCAGGCATCATTCAGGAACTGAAATCATTGCCGGGGAGTTCTGATGACATAAGTTTCGGCTATCTTGTCATGCCAGCCCTGTCTCCGGCTGTCAGCGGCTATCCAGATATGACCGGCAAAGAAAAACAGGAAAGACATGATAAAACCGAGGAACCGCATTACGGCATCACTCCAGCTAATATGCTCGCCGGTGAAACGGACTATCCGTATCCTGGTAATCATCATTCCCAGGGTCTGTCCTTTCCACCCCCAGAAGCTGATGAAATAGGCAACTATCACGATGAACGGAAGAAGGATTGCCAGCACCCAGTAAATTCCGCTTACCTCGCCATAACCGAATGAGGCACCGGCCGCACCGCCCATCCAGCCGCGGCCATACGCCAGCGGCCAGAGTCCGTTGAAGACAAATATGATAGCTCCCAGTATTAATCCGTCAATGAGTATGGCCAGCAACCTTATCCAGATACCGGCATAATCAACGGTATAACTTTCACTGGCTATCTTCCTGGCTAACTGCATACTCTACCTCCCGTTTTTTCGGGAACAATGTCTTAATACCAGTAATAAGAGGCGAAAACTACTCGTGTATCAGCATTAATGACAGCAGCAGACTTATCCTGCCCAATTCTAACATTTTACGTGTGAAAACTCTACAGTATATCTTCACTCATGGCAAGTATTTTTCCCTGCATCAATATAAATTAATCCTGTCACCATGCGTATATTTGCCAGCGAAACCGGCAGAATGAAGTGATGTCATCTCTCACCGGTGCCCTTAAATAATGAGTTTAGCGTATCTCTCTAAGTGCCTGCTCCAGGTCTCCGGGCAGGCTGGACTCGAACTCAACATGCTCACCTGTTCCCGGCAGGTTAAAACCAAGGCGGAAGGAGTGCAGAAACTGTCTTGACAGGCAGGCTGATGTCACCCCGTAGGTCGTGTCTCCCATCACCGGATGACCGATAGCCGCAAAATGTACGCGTATCTGGTGGGTGCGCCCGGTTTCCAGCTTCACCTCAATGAGGGTGCAATTATGTATGTACCTGACAACACGATAACCGGTACGTGCCGGCCGGCCACGTTGTTCGTCGACTACTGCCATCCGCTTCCGGTTTCGCGGGTCTCGCCCGATAGGTGCCTCGATAGCGCCATGCTCCGGGGAAAGGCGTCCCCTGACCAGCGCAAGGTAGACCTTGGTTACTGAACGAGCCTTGAACTGGTCTGCCAGGTTTGCCTGCGCAACCCTGTTCTTGGCCACCAGCATCACGCCGGAGGTATCCATATCAAGTCGATGCACAATCCCCGGTCGGAGAGAGTTGCCGGTATCCGGCAGGGCAGACAGGTAAGCCAGCAGAGCGTTCACCAGGGTATGACCGGGGTGTCCCGGTGCCGGATGCACCGGTAAACCGGCAGGTTTATCAAGGACAATCAGGTCATTATCCTCGTAAAGAATATCGAAAGGGATAGCCTCCGGCAGCAAGGTTACGGGTTTTTCCGGGGGGATACTGATTGATACCCGGTCGCCGGCATTCAGTTTGAGACCCGCCCTTGCCACGGTGTCATTAACGGTTGCATTGCCTTCGATAATCAGTTTCTGGGCCTGTGTCCGGGAAAGCCCGGGGCAGTTCTCAGCAATATATTTGTCAAGCCGAATACCCGGTATTTCAACGGCAAAATGGTAAACAACGGTTCCAGTGCTCAAAATGACACCTTCAGGCACATCCGCCTGCAGCTAATCTTTCTTCGCCAATGCCAGGCGCAGTAGTGAATAAGCAATGATTACTTCACCGATAACCAGCGATGAATCGGCAACATTAAAAACCGGCCAGAATCCGACATCGAGAAAATCCGTGACGTGACCAATCCTTAGCCGGTCGATCAGGTTGCCCGTACTGCCCGCCAGCATCAGGCTGAGGCCGATGAGGTTGGGCATTGTTCGCAGGAACTGGTAGCGATTGCGCAGGAATAATAATATAGACAGTATAACGGTAACCCCGACAATGGCAACTATGGTCAGGATAAATGACTGGTCCTGAAATATTCCGAAAGCAGACCCGGTATTCTGGACGTGTACAATGCGGATAAATCCCAGTTTATATATCAGGTACCCTTCGGGATAAGTCCTTATCCACAAGTTCTTGGTAAGTTGGTCAGCGGTTACCACCAGCAGAGGAACAATGAAAAGGACCAGCCCCCGCCAGCTACGCAGGAGAGTATCTGCCTTTTGCATTCTTCGCCTGAAGGGCCTAGCATTCCAGGCACCGCTTGGCCCGAGGAAGCGCTTCGAGTCGCTCAATAGCTATAGGTTTGCCACAGTTTTCGCATAGCCCGTAGACGTCCTTCTCGAATTTCGCCAGGGCTGCCTCAACCTCATTCAACTGCTCTCTTGTCTGGTTCTCCAGCGCCAACCGCCGTTCAAGCTCGAGGCTTTCCGTGGCTTCTTCCTCTCGCTTGCCGAAAGGACTACCCTCCCGTCTTTCACCTGTTGGCTGAGCGGTAGACTTCAACTGCTCCAGTTCTGCCTGCATGCGTTTTCTATCGTTCTGAAGACGAGCGCGAAGTGCTTTATAATCGTCTCTCAATGTTGCCTCCTCACGCCAGGCCGCAGGCCTTAAGCGGGCTGTGTGTACCAAGCAATATTGCTTGTGGATATGTTATTATACTCAAGTGTAGCTCCAAGGGCAATAGTAATTTTTATTCCAGTTTAGAAATTCCAGGGTATTTTTTGGCTGGTCGGCTAATCCAGCATGAGACGTAGCTGTCGGATGGTGTTTACGGCCTGTCCCTGCCAGTGGTTGTTGGCAAAAACAAAGGTTTTTTCCACCGTCTTATCCAGGTTTTTAATTCTGGGTACCCATTCACCGAGTTCTTCAGGGCTATATGTATAGTCGTACCGTTCATAGGCATGTTCATGCTGCCACCACCTGGCAGCATTACGACCATGAAACCGGACATAACCAATAGTGCTGGTTGCTTCAGCTACTGGCGGCATCAGATTGGGCAGGTGCGGCTCATCAACACAGCAAAACCCCATATCCAGCTCTCGCAGCCAGTCAAAAACCTCTGTATTAACCCACTGCGCATTTCTGAACTCTACTACGACAGGAAGCTCTCCGATTCTTTCCCGGAAGAGCCCTAGATACGCCCTGTTCTGCTCATCCGGTTTGAAACTGTAGGGGAATTGCGCAAGAATACAGCCGAATTTACCGGCTTCCATCATTGGTTCAAGAACTCGACGGAAGTTATCAAAGACCCCGGTATTATCCTCACGCTGGTGCGTCATATTCTGATTTGCCTTGATGACAAACTGAAAATCATCTCCGGTCTTATCTGCCATTGCTTTCATGTTAGCCGGTCGTGGTATGGCATAATACGTAGAGTTCACCTCGCAGGCGTTAAACTCACGTCCGTAAAAGACGAGCCACTCCCGCTTGGGCAGACCCTCCGGGTAGAACGGTCCCACCCAGTCTTCGTAGCTGAATCCGGAAGTACCCAAGTACAACATGTTTCCAGTTTAGAAATTCCAGGGTATTTTTTGGCTGGTCGGCTAATCCAGCATGAGACGTAGCTGTCGGATGGTGTTTACGGCCTGTCCCTGCCAGTGGTTGTTGGCAAAAACAAAGG
>DUES01000172.1 GCA_011192055.1 Dehalococcoidia bacterium | reverse complement strand
CAGTATAATGAAGAAGAAGACTTCCAGGGACCCCTGGCGGTAGGTGTACTGACAATCGGTCTGTCGTCGGAATCAGTCGAAGCAGGCACAGAGGAAGTGCCGGAAGGTACCCGTTTAATGGTGTATGGTGACTCCGATTTCGCTTCAAACCGTCGATTCCAGGACGGTGACAACGGAAACCTGTTCCTTAGTTCGGTCGAAATGTTAGGCGTTGGCAAGGAACTCATTACCATGGACCGCAAATACCTCCAGACCCGGCGATTACTCATCGGGCCGGAAGTGGAAAGGTTCATAACAATTTCCAGCATAGGGCTGTTACCACTGCTGGTACTGGTAGCCGGTGCCTACATCTGGTGGCGCAGAAGGTAACCAGAAATAATTACCTGAGGATGAGCAGTTGAGGCTGAGAAGTATCCTGATACTGGTCGCAATACTGGCCATTGCTGCGGCCGTTTATTATGCAACACGCCCTGTCGAGGTGCCTCCACCGGTTGAAAAACCGATGGAATATGTCTGGCTCTTCGAGATGGAAGAATTACAGCATATCCAGATTGACCTCCCAAACCTGGAGATGACCGAAAAGTTCGTCAAGCACGAAGACAGACTCTGGTATTTTGATGACCCGCCCGGCCCCAAAGTTGACTCAGATCGATGGGGAGGCGGTATACCTCTCATTCTCAGCGGTCCGGGTGCGGAAAGACCAATTGCCAAAGGTGCCACCGACGAGCAACTGGCAGTGTTTGGTTTCACCCAGCCGCTAATGACGATGACCCTGATCAAGGATGACGGAGAAGTCTACAAAATTGAGATTGGTGACCAGGTGCCGGACGGTCACGCTCACTACGTTCGTGTGGCAGACTCAACTGACGTCTTCATTGTCGATGCAACATGGTACGATGTACTCGAGCGCCTTGTCATGGAACCACCGTATCCACCTGAAGAAGAGGAATCCGAATAGCCCCCTTCTCCTTTAAGGTCAGGCTATGACAGGTAGCAGCACCGCAATTTCCACCCTGCAGGTTATCGAGGAGAATCCATCTCACCCGTCACTGCAATATAACACCCACAAAACCAGTCAGCCAGTACAGTGAAAATGCAGTATATCGGTGTCGACATCATAGAGATTAAGCGCATCCAGGAAGCCGTAGAGCGATGGGGAGAGCGTTTCCTGCAGCGGGTGTATACCGGAGCCGAGCTGGACCGTTACAGGCATAATCCTGCGTCTCTGGCAGTGCGGTTCGCCGGTAAGGAAGCCGTCTGGAAAGCCCTGGGAACAAGGGAGCACGGCATCGGCTGGAAAGACATCGAGATTCTTGCTGAATCAAACGGAAAACCGCTGGTCAACCTGTATGGCAACGCAAAAGAATACGCCGGCAACATCGGCCTGAAAGAACTGGCTATCAGCCTTTCTCACTCACGCGACTACGCCGTGGCGTTTGTCGTGGGAGAGAGTGGATAAAGATTCAACACTTGGTATAGCCGCAACCGGGGCACTTGAAGCAGCCTTCCTCGTAGGCCAGCAGACCACCGCAGTCCGGACACTGCCCGGCAATGTTCCGCACCAAGCCGTAGTCCTGTATGCTTTCCTGTTCCTCTTCGGTCTGTTCCCCGTATACGTGTTTCTCAAGGACTCCGGCAATAGCGTCGGCACAGGACAGCACCGATTTACCCTGCTCCCAGGCAATTGACGGACACCGGATACCGCGCAGCTGCCGGATGATAGACTCGATATCAATACCGGACCGGAGTGTCATTGAAATAAGGCGACTGGTCGCTTCCAACTGGGCAACAGCACAGCCGCCGGCTTTACCCAGGGTTGTAAAGACCTCGCAGATACCGTACTCGTCCGAATTCACGGTGACATACAGGGCTCCGCAGCCGGTATTCACCCGTTCCGTAACGCCGGTTGTCGTCTTGGAACGTTTCCGGGGGGCAATCCTGGTCGGCGCCGTTTCAGGTGTGGTAGCACCGGTACTCATCGGCTGGTTCTCCCGGCTGCCGTCACGGTATATGGTAATCCCCTTCAACCCCTGCTCGTAGGCCATTATGTAGACATTGGCGATATCTTCTTTTGTTGCCTCACGGGGGAAATTGACCGTCTTGGATACCGCGTTATCAGTGCGCTCCTGGAAAGCCGCCTGCATCCGGACATGATACTCCGGGCTTATCTCGTGTGAAGTAACAAAAAGCTGCTTCACATGGTCCGGAATACCATCAATACCATGGAGACCTTTGCCGGTAGCCAGTTGCTCCATGAGTTTTTCCGAATAGAACCCCTCCCGCTTCGCCACTTCTTCGAAATAGGGATTTACCTCGACCATGCGGGCGCCATCGAGAATGTTACGCACATAACTCAGGGCAAAGAGCGGCTCGATACCGCTGGAGCAGCCGGCTATTATCGATAACGTACCGGTTGGCGCAATTGTAGTCCGCGAGGCGTTCCTTATTTTTAGGCCGTCCGGGACATCGTAGATACTTCCTTCAAAGACCGGGAATATACCGCGTTCCTCACCCAGTTCCGCCGAAGACTTATCAGCTTCACTGCTGATAAAACCCATAACGTCCCGGGCTGTCTGCAGGGCTTCCTCCGAATCGTAGGGAAGACCAAGCTGCAGCAGCAGGTCGGCGAAACCCATCACCCCCAGCCCAATTTTACGGGACTTCCGCGTCATATCGGCAATCTCCGGTATCGGGAACCGGTTAACGTCAATAACATCATCAAGAAACCTGACGGCGGTTTTGACGGTTGCTGCCAGTCTCTCATAGTCTATCCCGGTCCTGCCATCGACCACTTGCAGCATCCTGGCCAGGTTTATTGAACCCAGGTTGCAGGATTCATAGGGGAGCAAAGGCTGCTCGCCACAGGGGTTCGTACTTTCGATTTTACCCATGTGAGGAGTGGGATTATGCTCATTTATGCGGTCGATAAAGACGACTCCGGGGTCACCCGTTTTCCAGGCATTGGCTACTATTATGTCAAACACTTCTTTTGCATTCAGTTTACTGGCCGTATCTCCGGTCCGGGGATTAATAAGGTCGAAGTCCTCACCGGTCCGGATTGCCTTCATGAACTCATTGGTGACGGCAACAGACAGGTTAAAGTTGGTAAAAGCAGCGGGGTCATTCTTGGCCGTAATAAACTTCATGATATCAGGGTGGTCAATACTCAGGATTGCCATGTTTGCGCCACGCCGCATTCCTCCCTGCTTGATAACGTCGGTAGCGGTATCGAAAGCACGCATAAAGGAGACCGGGCCGCTGGCAACCCCGCCGGTGGAGCCGACCGGGTCACCCTCGGGCCGCAGTTGAGAGAATGAGAACCCCGTGCCTCCGCCGCTCTTGTGTATCAAGGTGGTATTCTTAACAGCGTCAAAGACAGACTCCATGGAGTCCTTTACCGGCAGTACAAAACAGGCGGAAAGCTGCCCCAGTTCACGTCCGGCATTCATGAGAGTCGGAGAGTTGGGGAGAAACTCCAGGCTGGTCATCACACGGTAGAACTCCGCTTCCCAACGTTTAACGTCTTTTTTAGAACCGTAGGCTGATTCCGCCGCGGCAATGGCGCTGGCTACCCTGCGAAACAGTTCTTCCGGTTTCTCGGTTATGTTTCCCTCACTATCTTTCTGCAGGTATCTTTTCTCGAGCACCCGCAGGGCATTTTCAGTAAATTCTAATTCAGAGACAGCACGACTCTCCGTGCTTACTTCGCTGGTAGTCTTCATTACTGGTGTTACCTCCTCAGGTAATGCCGGTTTTTCCTCGTCCAGGAACTCCTTGACCAGTGCCAGTATCTCTGATTCGCTGGTCATGTGCGTTCGCTGCTTGAAGGATTTCGGTAAAAGGTCTTCCATCCCCGGCAGGGGGCGGGCCGCTCCCATGTTCCCCTGCGTCAGGGCAGTACGTTTTTCTTCAAGTCTTTCTATTACCTGCCTGGTCAGCCGTTCAATATGTTTTCTGTCGGATATACCCATGCTTTCTGCTGCACCAAAAGTAGCACGGGCAATCTGGGTACGACTGAGCTGGTTCAGGTGCCTGTCCTGAGAACTATCCGGCGTGTTCATTTCCTCATCCCCTTTGGTCTCCTCACCGCTACCCCTGGTTTCTCGTCAGGCATGAGCGGCAACTGGGCACTCGGTGGCACCGTTTCACCTTCATCAACCAGTAGTATATCCAGTTCCTGTTTCATAGCGGTTATATCGGTGAAATCACGGTACACGCTGGCGAACCGTATGTAAGCGATATGGTCCAGGCCCTTCAACCTCTTCATCACGGTATCCCCTATCATTGTACTGGGTATCTCAGCCCTTCCCAGTCCGTAAAATTCCGATTCGATTTCGTCTGCCAGTCTTTCCACTTTTTCCACCGGTAACGGTCTCTTTTCGCAGGCTTTGCGCATCCCGTTCAGCAGTTTCTGCCGGTCAAACAGTTCACGCCGGTTGTCTTTCTTAATAACAAAGAGGTTCACCGGCTGAATATGCTCATAGGTGGTAAAACGTGCCTCGCAGCCAAGGCACTGCCTCCTGCGGCGTATTCCTTCGTTAACCTCCCGGGAATCCATCACCCGCGAATTGTGATATCCGCAATAGGGACAGTTCATCAGACTGCAATTCTCCAGTACTATATCAACTATATATAGGACAGGAAGTTCATTTAACCACAACATGTAGTACTTGTCAAGAGGTAAATGCTCTTTTTTCAGTAGTACTAACGGTGGATAAAGTACGGGCTTTCAGTACAGGATGGCAGGTCCGGAAGAATGGCATAAAATGCATACATTTCAAGAATGGGAAAGCTGAGCATTGCCTGGCAACAGCTCAGCTTATTGCATAGAAATTATTTACCCGGCAACAGCAGGGCTGCAAGGCCTGAGAAACACCCTGCAGCCCTGCTGAGTCTCATGGGGATACAGCCCCCACTCCCGACCTTACATTAGCGGAAAAGAGGGTGTGTAGTCGGATTGGGCATGGGCGACTGTGCAGGAGTACGTTTTTGATTGTAGAGAGGACGGCGAAGGAAAGCGGGAATATCAAGCTGGTCTTCGCTCTTCCATTCCTTGAGGAACTCGGTAATTTCGTCCTCTTTCTTGTCGTCCCCCGGTAACTCCGTATTTGATGTGAAACCGGTGGCAATCAAGGTAATCTTTATCTCTTTCAGCATTGAGGGATCGTGAACAACACCGAAGATGATATTGGCCTCGGAGTCTACCGCCGACTTGATTATCTCGGCAGCTTCGTTGACCTCGAATAGTGACAGGTCATCACCACCCACAACATTGAAAAGGACACCTCGTGAACCACCAACGGAAACATCCAGTAACGGACTATCCAGGGCTTCTTTTGCGGCATCGGCTGCGCGGTGCTGTCCTGACCCTTTACCTATTGACATCCAGGCGGGTCCGGCATCCTTCATGACCGCTTTAACATCAGCGAAGTCCAGGTTTATCATCCCGGGTACGGTAATTACCTGGGCAATTGCCTGGACACCATGGCTGAGCACGTCGTCCGCCATCCTGAAAGCTTCATCTACACCTGTCTTATGGTCACATAGCTCCAGCAGGCGGTCATTGGGAATAATGATGAGGGTGTCGACGACACTGTCCAGGAGCCGTGCAACGCCCTGGTTTGCCACTTCAGCGCGATGTGCGCCTTCAAACGTGAACGGCCGTGTGACCACGGCAATAGTCAGGGCACCACTTTGCTTGGCAACTTCTGCCACTACCGAGGCAGCCCCGGTACCAGTACCACCACCCATACCGGCGGTGATAAATACCATGTCTGCACCGGAAATAAACTCCCTGATTTCGTCCTTGCTCTCCTCGGCTGCCTTCTGCCCCTGGTTATGGTCACCGCCCACACCAAGTCCACGCACCAGCTTATCACCAAGCTGGACACGTAGCGGAGCCTCAGTGATTGCCAAGGCTTGAGCATCTGTATTCATGGCAATGAATTCTACGCCCTTTATGTCCTGTCTCACCATACGGGTTACGGCATTACAACCGCCGCCACCCAGGCCGATGACCTTAATCTTGACAGGATTGGGAGCAAAACTAGATCTCGCCATATTCTCCTCCTATTTCCTTTGTTACTCTTTTTTCCCTGAGAATCTCCTAGCGGAACAGGCCCCGTATGCGAGTAAACAGGTTCCGGAAGTTGCCTCCAAAGCTTTGTGATTTCCACTTTGTTATACTCTTGGGCTTCAGACCCCAGAGTACCAGGCCAACACTGGTGGCATAGGCCGGATTGTGCAGGATATCCGAGATACCATAAATGCCGATTGGTCTGCCTACACGTACCGGAGCTCCAAGCACCTGTTGTCCCAGGATGTCGATTCCGGCAAGGTTGGAACTGCCACCGGTAAGTACCAGTCCGGCAGGCACCAGTGAGTCAAACTCGGCACGCGGCAATTCGAGTGCAATAAGTCTGATCAGTTCCTCTACTCTAGCGCGGATTATGTCGCACAGACCCTGGTAGGAGATATTGTGGCCGTTCTGAGCAATTGCGTCGGTCTCCGACCTGTTCTCCTGCACCGGTATCACAGTGCCATATTTGCGTTTCATCTCTTCGGCTACCTCAAAAGGCAGACCCAGACCTATTGCAATGTCCCTGGTAAACTGGTAACCAGCCACAGGTACTATGGCGCTGTGCCAGATGCTGCCATCCTTAAAGACGGAGATGTCGGTGGTACCGCCACCAATGTCTGCAAGGATAACGCCGGCGAGTTTTTCGTCTTCGCTCAGTACTGCCTCACTACTGGCCAGGGGCTCGAAAACAAGGTCTTCGATATCAACCCCGACACCGCGGATGCACTTCACCAGGTTCTGGACAGAGGATACGGCAGCCGTAATAACGTGAGTTTCCACGTCCAGTCTGAATCCATGCATTCCTACCGGGTTCTTGACTCCCACCTGTCCATCGACAGCATAGTTTCGCGGGATTAGATGAAGCAGTTTTTCATCACTGGGGACCTTAACGCTCTGGGCTGTTTGCAGGACCCGCTTCAGGTCGTCGGAACGGACCAGACGGTCATTACGGGTGATAGCAACTACACCACGGTTGTTGCGAGCACTGATATGTCTACCGGTAACGCCGACGAAAGCCGACTCAACCTGGTAGCCGCTGGCCTGCTCAGCTTTTTTCACGGATTCGCGGATTGAATCCTTGGCATCACTGATGTTGACCACGAGACCTTTATGTAATCCTGAAGACGGGGCAAGACCTACACCGGCGACACGCATGAGGCCGCCTTCATTTACCTCAGCGACAATAGTGCAGACCTTAGTGGTTCCAACATCTATTGCGGAAACAGTATTCCACTTACTCATTCACCCCTCCTTATCGTAAAGTGGATTTTGTCCCTGACAGGTACTTTTTTGTTACATAGTCAACGCCCCCTTTTTAGTACAGGTCACGATATTCATCGTGTCAGATATACCAAAGCCTGCTATTTTTCCATTATTCTCCAGGTCGGTCAGGTTGAATCTCCTCCCGTGCAGTCAAACGCTCGGCAACCCTCAGCTTTGCGCTCCGACTGCGCGGATTCAGCCGGACCTCCTCTTGAGAAGGTTTAATTACTTTTTTATTTATTATCCTCAAACTTGCGGAATGCCCGCAGACACACTGCGGCACACCGGGCGGACAGATACAGTCCTGTGACTCCCTTCGCATGAACTGCTTGACAATACGGTCCTCGAGTGAATGGTAGCTGATTACCACCAGCCTTCCTTCAAACCCCAGGAGACCGATAGTCTGCCGTAACGTCTCCTCCAGGTTCTGCAGTTCATGGTTAACGGCAATCCGTAATGCCTGGAACGTCCTTGTAGCCGGGTGAGTCCTGCCTTTTCTGCCACCGACAGCCATCTCAACTATCCGGGCGAGCTGAAGTGTCGTCCGGACAGGCCGCTCTTCGACAATGTAGTGTGCTATCCGGTTACTGCGGGGTTCTTCACCGCAGATCCACAGCAGTCTGGCAAGTTCGCCCTCGGGGTATGAATTTACAATATCTCCGGCAGTTACTTCCTGTTCGGGACTGAAACGCATATCCAGCATTGATTCACGCTGAAAACTGAATCCTCTGGTATCGCTGGCCAGCTGAAATGAGGATAGCCCGAGGTCAAAAAGAATTCCGTGTACCGGATAGAAGTCATATTCATCGCATACGGAGCGTAGATTAGTAAAATTCTCATTGACTGCCAGGACAGATTCCAGGTAGCCCTGCAGATTGTCACGGGCAATACTCACTGCCTCAGGGTCAGCGTCCAGACCGAGTAGCTGTCCTCCCGGGGAGTTGTGCTCCAGAATGGCAGCCGCATGTCCTCCACCTCCAAGCGTGCAGTCAATGTAGCGCCCCCCGGGGCTAACTGCCAGCCCCTGGACCACTTCATTCACCATTACCGGCAGGTGAGTCAGTGTCAATACTCTCAGGCTCCTCAACGTTGCTCCTGACCTTCCATAATCTGCCAGGCCTGCTCCTGACCGAGAGTCTTCTCAGTCTCCCACATTTCCTTGTTCCATAATTCAAAGTAGGTATAAAGACCAACGACGACCAGTTCATCACCAATCTGCGCAAACTGTCGCAATGCAAGCGGTAAAGCAACTCTACCCTGGCCATCGAGGGTCAGGTTATTAGCAGAAGCAAACATTGCCCTTCTCAGCCTCCTGAGTTTACTGGGCGCAACAGGAGCAGACGTAATCTCCTGTGCCTGCTGAGCCCACCCCTCAAGGCCGTAGCCGGCAATGCACTTATCGAGTCCGGGCGCCAGTACCACTCCATCCACCAGTTCTCTTCGGAACCGGGGTGGAAGAGGAACCCTTCCCTTTTCATCAATTTTGTATTCAAATTCGCCAAGAAACATACAGGTACCTCTACCGTCTCAATGGACGGTCACAGGACCCCGGCCACTGCCGCAAATTGTCCTGGCTGATATTGACATTATTCCCCAAACTTCACCAATTCATGACATTTTGCCACACGACGTGTCATTTGTCAAGACCCTTTATGCAGATTTGGGTTATATCTGGACAAAAGTACCCTGCTACCGTAGCTGGTTCCCCCATTTCCTTTACGAACGTCATCTGTGCTACAATATTGTGTTGTATGCCCTTCTGCGTTAAACTCCGAATGAAATCACTCTTGCAGTGAGTTCGTGCCCTTCGCAGATACGCAGGAGTACGCGCAATAAGAGAGTTATTAAAGTATGCAGATTGATATTCTGACACTATTTCCTGAGATGTTTCAGAGCCCGTTCAGCACCGGGCTGTTTCAGCGCGCGGTTTCACGCGGGCTTGTCAGGATAGGCCTGCACAATTTCCGGGACTATACGCACGACCGGCACCGCACCGTTGATGATTACCCGTACGGTGGCGGCGCGGGCATGGTACTTAAACCCGAACCTGTCTTCGAGGCAGTAGAGACGTTACGGACCGACTGGTCTGAACAGGAAAAAGAGGAAACCCCGGTGGTATTGCTGACACCGCAGGGACGTCTCTTCTCCCAGCAAGTAGCCCAAAAACTTTCCGATACTCCCCGTTTGATACTGATATGCGGTCGTTACGAGGGAGTGGACGAGAGGGTCCGCAAACACCTGGTAACCGATGAGATAAGCATCGGCGACTACGTTATCGGCGGCGGCGAACTGGCAGCCATGGTGGTAGTGGACGGGGTGGTCCGTCTGTTGCCCGGCGTCCTGGGTTCGGAAGAATCACCGCAGGATGATTCCCACACCACGGGACTGCTTGAATACCCGCACTATACACGTCCACCGGTATTCCGCGACTGGTCGGTGCCGGAAATACTGCTTTCCGGAGACCATGTCCGTATTGCCGAATGGCGTCATGAACAGTCTATAATAAGAACACTGGAGCGCCGGCCGGAGTTGCTTGACCAGGCAGTGCTTCATGCAAGGGATAAAGACCTAATAGAAAAGTTGAGGCAAGCTCACTAGATACAGGAGTCTGGAAAATGGATGCTAGCACGCTAGTTGATGTCAAATCTAACCCCAATATTCCCACGCTGGCCCCGGGTGATACCGTTAAAGTCAGCACCAGGGTCGTCGAAGGAGACAAAGAGAGAATCCAGGTCTACCAGGGAGTCGTAATCAGGATCCGCAACAGCGGGCCTGGCTCCAGCTTCACGGTCAGGCGGGTTGCTTACGGAGTAGGTGTCGAGCGCACCTTCCCTCTCCATTCTCCACTTGTTGAAAAGGTGGAGGTAACGCGGCATGGCAAAGTACGCCGGGCAAAACTGTATTACCTGCGCGGACTCAGCGCCAAGAAAGCACGCATCAAGGAGAAGAGAACCGCCAAGGGACCCACCCAGAACAAGAACTAAGGTCTTGTCTCCGGACGAAATCTGCTTCTCACACAGGGTACAGCATGAGGTATGCTGAGGTTAGTGTTAACTCGCCGGTAGCACAGCGCCGGACGTTCAGCTATGGCGTCCCGCCGGGACTCGACATCAAAGCAGGACATGCCGTTCTCGTCCCCTTTGGCAGCCGGATACTCCAAGGTATTGTACTCGAGCTGACCGACTACCCTGCCGTAGAAGAAACCCGGGAAATCATCGATGTCATCGACCCGTGTCCCCTGGTATCTGCGGAACATATCCTGCTCGCACGGTGGATAAGTGATTATTACCTGTCACCTCTGTTCGACGCCGTTGCGCTGATGCTGCCGCCCGGTTTTGAACGAAAAGCACTTACGTATATCACCCTGACCGGACAGGAATACAACCCGGATGACCTCTCTCAACCGCAGAGAAACATCCTTCAGCTACTGGACCGGCATGGCAGAGCCAGTCTCCGCCAGATTGAAAAGGTTCTCGGTAAAAAAAATGCACAGACAGAGGTTTCCAGGCTCGCCGGACAGGGCCTGGTCACCAGAAGCTACGAGCTGGAAAAAGTCAGGGTTAGACCGAAGCAGGTGCCCTGTTTACGCCTGAATATACCGCCTGCTGAAGCCGGGGAGCAGGCAGCAGCCCTGGCAAAACGAAGAGCCGGAAAACAGGCGGACATGCTTTCCTTTCTTGCCGGCAAATCTGCACCCGTCCCGTTACCGGAAATCAGACAACAGCTTGATTCGAGCCGGGCCATAGCCGAAGCCCTTGTGAAAAAGGGACTGGTTACAATCGAGATGATGGATGTGAGGCGTCAGCCGGTGACTGATGGCGGAAATGCTCCGCCACACCCGCTGCACCTGACACCTGCCCAGGAAACGGCCTTCCGTGCAATAAGATCTGCGCTCATGAAAACAACCCACAATTCCCCACCGGTCTTCCTGCTTCACGGCGTAACCGGCAGCGGCAAGACGGAGGTCTACCTGCAAGCCCTGGCAGAAACAGTCAGGAAAGGCAAACGGGGTATCGTCCTTGTCCCGGAGATTGCCCTTACCCCACAGACAATAGAACGGTTTTCCGCACGCTTTCCAGGTCGGGTTGCCGTGCTCCACAGCCACCTTTCTCTTGGTGAGCAGTATGACGAGTGGCAGGCGATAAGGAATGGTGAATTCGATGTTGTCATCGGGCCGCGGAGTGCCACATTTGCGCCGCAGCCGGACATCGGTCTTATTGTTGTCGACGAAGAGCACGAGTGGACCTACAAGCAGCAGGAACAATCGCCGCGCTACCATACGCGTGATGCAGCCATCAGGCTGGCGGAGCTCACCGGAGCGGTCATTGTCCTGGGCAGTGCCACACCGGACGTTGAGATGTTTTACCATACCCGGCAGGGCAGTTACCACCTGCTCCGGCTCCCCGAGCGTATCAATCACGGCGGAGACGCTAACCTGCCCCGGGTCGAAGTGATTGACCTCAGGGAAGAACTGAAATCGGGCAACCGCAGTATTTTCAGCGGCGCTCTGTCCGAAGGTCTGAAGCAGGTCCTGGAGAATAAGGAACAGGCCATCCTGTTCCTCAACCGCAGGGGCGGAGCTACGTCAATCCAGTGTCGTACCTGTGGTTATGTCCTGAGCTGCCGGCGTTGCGAAGTACCTCTCAGCTATCACCTGACCGATGATATGCTGGTCTGTCACCAGTGTAACCGGCAGGCACAGGTCCCCCGGAACTGCCCGCGCTGTGGCAGTCAGCGTATCAAATTCCTCGGCCTGGGAACGCAGAAACTGGAGAAAGAAGTCGGTCTGGCCTTTCCTGATGCAAGACTGTTACGCTGGGACAGCGATGTTACCCGTGGAAGAAATTCCCACCGTGAAATACTGGACAGGTTCCGTAACCACGAAGCAGATATCCTTATCGGTACCCAGATGGTCGCCAAGGGTCTAGATTTACCGCTTGTCACCCTGGTAGGCGTTATTAATGCCGATACCGGTCTCAACCTCCCCGACTTTCGTGCCGGAGAGCGGGCGTTCCAGTTGATATGCCAGGTAGCGGGACGTGCCGGACGGGGCGCCGCACCGGGGCAGGTTATCGTCCAGACCTATTCACCGGAACACTACGCTGTCCGGGCCGCCGCCAGCCATGATTACGGCAGCTTCTACGAAAAGGAGATTTCCTACCGCAGGCAGCTCCGGAACCCGCCCTTTTCACAGCTTGCCAGCCTGACCTTCACCCATACAAATGACGTGGCCTGCCAGCGAGAGGCTGAGAAAATGCAGCGGCTCATCATCGAGGAGAGGGACGCAAGGGGAATAGCCGACCTCAGCATGGTCGGTCCGGCACCGGCCTTCGTTCACCGACTGCGAGGGCGGTACCGCTGGCAGATAATTCTCCGCGGCTGGGACTTGTCCGCTTTCCTGGAACAGGTACTATTTCCACAGGGCTGGACAGTGGATATTGACCCTGTAGGGCTGTAAGTATTATGGTAGAATTAGATTAGAAACAGAGTTCGTCACCTTGTTTGCACAGGGGGTACAGCACAAATGGCGGTTATACCAATCCGACTTCTGAATGACTCGATTCTGAGGCAGAAAGCAAAACGGGTCAAGACTATCGATAATTCCATACAGAAACTGATAGATGACATGCTGGAGACAAACAGGGCGGCATCCGGCGCCGGTCTGGCAGCGCCGCAGGTAGGCGTGTCACTGCGACTGGCCATCATCCAGCTATCCGAAGATGAAGAGTATATCCTTATCAATCCTCAGATCATGCGCCGGACGGGTACCCGCACAGTCACCGAAGGTTGTCTCAGCATTCCGGGATACGTCGGTGATATACAGCGCTCCGAGAAGGTCAGTGTACGGGCCACCGACCGGAACGGTAAAGAATATCGTGTCAGGAGCGATGGACTGCTCGCTGAGGCACTCGAACACGAGATAGACCATCTTAACGGGGTGCTTTACATCGACTACCTGGACAGCCTCGACGAGCTTCGCAAAGTGGAACTGCCCCAACCTACAGAACTATTGTAACCGTTTCCAACAGAACAGGAATAAGAAGAGGGCCGGCAAATGCCAGTCCTCTATTTCTCTATAGTAATGTGTTACCTATTCCCCGTATATCCTGCGTACACCAGCCAGGTCGCCATCCTCCAGGCTACGTTTCTTCAGTTCTGCATCCGAAGCGTACCCATACATGGTCTGTTCGCTGGCGGCATCATAATACATGTCATTCAGCATCAGCCAGTGACCTGCTTCATGGGTCATGATATTCTGGACATCAACGTCATAAGCCCCGGTATCCGGTAGTTGCTGACCGTCCGACGCAGTCCAGGCATAATAACTATTACTGTTAAGGACTGTGTCACAGTCGACGATAATCTTCTCGCTCCTTGAGCGGTAGGACCATATAATAGTAATACCAATCGCGTTCGGGTAATCATCACTCAGGTCTGCCCAACCGACGATATTCTGACCGTCGGGCTGCGGGACATCCAGTCCGGGAACCTCCTCTGTGCCACCCATATGTTCAAAGTCTACGTAGGACCCGGGGTCTTCTTCCCAGGCATCGAACGAGGCTATTATGGCTGCTTCAAAGTCACCCGGTTCATTGGCAGGATTGTAGCAGTATGTAATTCCCCCGTTAAGTACTACGCTGTCCGGCCAGTGGGTCTTGCTGTAGGAATACAGCTCCGTGTCCTTTGTCTTTTTGGCAGGGCCCACACCTGGCGTTCCGTCGGGTTTACCGGGGGCAAACTCCTTCGGATAATGGATAAATACGGATTTTTCAAATACAGGCGGTCCCTTCCCCGGGTGGTCATCCGGCGGTGCAGCAAGGGCTGTTCCCACCAGACCCAGCAGCAAGGCCGCAACCAATAGAATTGAAAAAGCAACTCTTTTCATTCTCACCACCTCCTACTGAAATTACGGCATAATATAAATTAATATAATATATACATTGCTGTATTGAAGTCAATAGTACTTGTTGCTTATTGCCGGTTAACTGGAATTACTTAGCAGAATGATGAAAAACTCTTTCAACCATCCCCCTGCCCCCCTTCCTGTCCAGGAAGGAGCCTTCCACCGAAAGGGGGAAAGACTGTATCTGGGGGACACCCCCAGACCCCTGCCAAAGGGGCACCGCTCCTTCTGAGGGGCGCTCCCTCTGGACTCCCCTTTTTCAGCAACCTGTTAGACCCGTCACCCGGCAGATTTGGTAATGAAATAAAGCGTGGCATCACTTCTTTGCAGCAATGCCACGCAGGRTTATACTTACTTCCCGGGAGTCTTCAAGAAATGTTAACCATTTACTTTTCTAGAAGCTGTCACTGCACGCCGGCCGGTAGCGGGTACGCATCGTTTTGTCCCACACGGGCAGCGCTTCCTGTTTATTGACGTCAAGACGTGCCATACGGGCGGCCTCGGAAGCATTCACCTGGCCAAAAACAAGCAGTGCCAGAGTGCTGACCGGCATCACCAGTTGCGGTGTTTCGTCAGTGCGCATAATCGAGCTTCCTTCGGGGGAGGTCTCCAGCTTCCAGGTACCCTGGTTCCACGGGCAGAAATCATCAATAACCTCAAACGTGAGGACAGACGTTTCATCGTAACAGCGACCGGTCATAGTCCGCTCTACATCGACAATACGCCCAAGAATGCCGTCCTTGTAGTTCGCATGAAGCATTCTTGGCTCAAGCAGCAGGTGCGGCAACGGGTCGTCGGCGGGTACCCGTTCCCAGGCGATATTCTCGACTATGTCCATTTTTGCAAAGAAGTCCCAGATTGCCCGGTATACCGATGGTTTCAAATAAGTGATATCACGTATGCTGATTGTATTGCCGGGTAACCGGGCAGTGCCGGGCTGAGCCGTATATACTGCATAGCCTAACGGCTCTCCCGCCTCTTCATAGACCACCCTCTGCAGGAAACCGCCGGCCGGCGGCGCTGCCAGTACACCGGCGTTCCACATCTCGCGACCGCGGTGCAGGAACCCGGTCCTCTCTTCACGAAACTGCCGGTACAGGTTCACCAGCAGAGGAAAATCATCATCACCAATCTCTTTGAAAGCACCTGTCGCATTGTTGGGGAAGACAAACCGGAGATAATCGGGCGTGATATTATACGAACCCTGCGTGGAGACAACGGCATACCCGTAGCGCTGGTAGATTTCAGCATGTGATGCGTAGAGAATCGCAATCGGCCGTTCGCCCTCTTCATGAAGCTGCTGGAAATAGAGGGAGGTTATTTTACGAAGGTAGCCGCGGCGCCGGTAAACGGGAAATGTACCGATAGTGGTTACGGCACCAACCGGCATGGCAGTACCGTTAAATCTCATTGTAAACGGCCAGGCAGCGAAGGTTGTACTCAGTTTGCCGTCTTCAAAAGCGCACAAGGTAAACTCCGGGCGCATACCAATAAAAGTATCCGGGCTCTGTACCAGGGCATTACCTGCAACACGTTTGAATTCGTCAAGCTCTTCGAGGGTTATCGGGCGGAATTCGGTTGTCATTAACTTACCTCCATTCTATCCGGACCGGGCGTGGCCAGCAGTCGGGCAACAGCAGTACACCACCACTCTGACACAACCCGGTGAATGTTCAATGTTACCGCACCACAGGACTTGATTACAAGGAAACCTGCCGCAGCCATTTTCCATTCTATTGCGTATTACTCCCCAGGTAATCGAGTGCCCACTCCAGGGCGTCTTCCTCAGCATCAAGGACATAGTCCGGTTCAATCCCCTCACCTTCGATAAGACGTCCGTCGGGCGTGTACCAGCGGCCAACTGTGAGATATAGCCCGGAACCGTCCGAAAGCTCGTGAAGATAGTTCACGCTGCCCTTGCCGAACGTGGTGACGCCGGCAACGACCGCCCGTTCGTAGTCCTGCAGTGCCCCGGCCAGCACCTCGCTGCCGCTGGCACTGTAACTATTCACCAGGACAACGATGGGAAGGTCAATCACCGTACCGTTACGTATTAAAGGCACTTCAGTCTTGTTACCTTCATTATCCACCATGGTAACAACCAGGCCTTTCTCAACGAACCTGCCGGCTACCTCGGCCACCGTCGACAGCAGTCCGCCCGGATTGCTGCGCAGGTCAAGAATGATACCACTGGCGCCTTTATCCAGCGCTTCGTCAAGTACCGGAGCCAGTTCATCGCTGGTACGCTCACTGAAATTAGTAATCGAAATATGGGCAATGTCACCATTCATCTCGAAGAATACGCTGACCAGCTCTATCTCACCCCTGATTATCTCTATTTCCACGGGCTCTTCATCACCATCATGCAGGACAAGGAGTCTTACCGGGGTCCCCCGTGTACCACGAATACGGTTTACGGCATCCATGACATTCATTTCAATGGTGGACTCATCATCAATTCCAAGTATGATGTCACCCGACCTGATGCCTGCCTCATCCGCCGGGGAACCGGGAATTGGTGCAATAATTACAATCCTGCCCTCATTGTATCCCACGTAAGCACCGATTCCCTCGAATTTACCTGCAAGGTCGCTGGCGCTCATCTCGTAGGCATCCGGGTCAAGGTAGGCACTATACGGGTCCTCGATGGCATCGATCATGCCTTTCACTGCACCGCGTACCAGTGTCTCGGCATCAAGCTTTTCCTGCTCAACATACTCTTCATAAACTATGTCCCAGGCCTCTTTCAGCAGGACAAAGTCCGGTTCGGACTCCGTGCCGGGTCCCTCGAGCAATTCACAGCCAGTAACCGGCGACAGCACCAGCGCTGCCGTAATCAACAGGCCAACGGTCACGATGACCACTTTTTTATACATCGTTCTTACACTCCAGTCATGTAATACACAATAAACAAAATATAACAAAAAAACCGGGATGGATATTGCCTCCGGTTAAAACGGTCAGTCTACTTCAATCAGACCTGCTAACAGGAACTGTTCAGTCTATTTCAATAAGCTTAACGGGGAATTAACGCTGGATATGGAAGCGGGTCAAGTAAACCTGTAAGCCGAGTTCTGTACTCCGGTTTCCCGGAGCGGTGACCATCTATCTAGCCCTGGTGTTGCCACCAGGGTCATGCGACCAACCCGGGGAAAAGGCCGGGCGCCATACTTCCCCCTATTCGGTCTTGCTCCGGATGGGGTTTGCCCAGCCGACTGGTCTCCCAGCCGCTGGTGAGCTCTTACCTCACCATTTCACCCTTACCCGCACCTGTTTTCGGGAACGATAACAGGTACAGGCGGTATGTTTCTGTGGCACTTTCCGTGGGGTCACCCCCCCTGGGTGTTACCCAGCATCCTGCCCGGTGGAGCTCGGACTTTCCTCCCACCCGGACCGCGAACGGCCCGGACAGGCAGTCACCCGGTTTACTTGCCCCAGCTACACTCTAATATAGGTATGCGGATTAGTCAAACAGGGCTTTCAGCATGTAGTGATACCTTGCCGGAACATGACTCAGGCTTCTGACCTGGGCTTGAAAACCACCGAAGGCTGGAAGCGCTCCGAGTAGACAAATCCGGTTGCTTCCGTAGTGTTCCCGTGCTTTGCCTGCAGTTGCTCCAGTGGACCAACTTCCAGGGCATACATCGGGCAGGCCTCAACGCAGATGGGCTGCTGCCCCTGCTCCAGCCTTTCCATGCACAGGTCACACTTCTGCATCCTGGCATCCGCCTCCGGTCCGAACTGCGGAGCATTCCACGGGCAGGCATTAAGGCAAAGGGTATTACACTCCTCTTTGCCCAGGCATTTCTCACGGTCTACGGTAACGATACCGTCGGACTCTCTTTTACTGATGGCATTCACAGGACAGGCCAGCACACAGGCCGGACTGGCGCAGTGATAGCACGGGCTGAATAAATAGGTAAGAAACAGCTCGGGGTATTGCCCCTTCTCAATTGCCTCAATCCGCAGCCAGTTTACCGGTCCGGCGTCAATATCATGCCAGTCCTTGCAGGCTACGGCACAGGCATGACATCCCGTGCAGCGTGTCTGGTCAAAATAAAAGCCCATCCGGGTCATAATAAATCCTCCACTATTTCTCGGGTGCCGGTTCTACCTGGACTAAAGCCGTGTTGGCGATTGCAGCACCGCCGGGTGAGCGTTCATCGGGCGTTAACACGTTGGCACACCCTCCAAGATCGATACCGTCTTTATCCGGATTATACCAGCTCCCCTCGGGTAGACAGACAACACCCGGCATAATGCGCTCTGTTATCCTGGCGGGAATACGTACCCTGCCGCGGTCATTGAAGATGTCAACAAGGTCTCCGTCAGTGATGCCCCTGCTCCCGGCATCGGTCGTGTTTATCCATACCGCCTGGGGGTCAACCTCCCTTAGCCACGGCACCATGTCCAGTGACGAATGTGTTCCCCCCTTTGGATGAGGTGTAATTAGCTGGAGCGGATACTTGCCGGCCAGCGGGTCATCATAGTTCTCCCGCGGGCTGATGTACCTGGGTATCGGCGGTATCATCGGGTCGTTCATTTCTGCAATGTGCTCGCAGTATATCTCGATTTTACCGGAAAGAGTCGGGAAGGGATTATGTTCCGGGTCTTCAATCTGCTCCCTGAAAGAAATAGTCGGCGGTACATCCTTTATTTTAAGGACACCTTCCCGCTTCATAGTCTCAAAGTCATCAATATCATTGCGGCTGGCGGCAATTCCACGCAGCATGTCATCCTCGGTGGTATCACCAAATACTTCCGGTATACCGAGCTTTCCGGCAAGCTCCCGGCATATCTGAATATCTGTCTTCGATTCGTAAAGCGACTCCACGGCCTTRTTGAGRTAKATATAGTAAGGTGAGCCGAGCCAGGCAGGTGCCATATCACTGCGTTCCATGAAGGTAACCACCGGCAGGATAATATCGGCCAGTTGGGTGGTGGGCGTCATRAACTGGTCCTGGGCGACAATGAACTCCAGCGATTCGGATTTCATGGCTTCCACGCCACGGCGGGTATTGCCATGCTGGTTRATAAGGTTGGACGCCACGATGTACAGCATTTTAATRTCYGCCGGGTACCCGCCTTCGACACCCCGCAGGATAGCGTCRAATATCATGCTGTAATGAATGCGTGCGCTGCTCGGGTTGGTGCCGCCCCGYAATTTGTAGAGGCTGTCTTTGCGTGGCGKTGCTCCCGCTTCAACAGGRTTTCCCCCRCCGCCGCCACCRCCRCCGSMWYYGCNCGGNMKKTGSGMAGCNCGGYWKGAAKMWSRSCTTGAATAAGACCTCATGAATCCGGCGGCATATCCGCCGGGAATACCGATATTCCCCGTAATAGCCGTCAGGACATTAGCTGTTCTTGAATAAATCTCCCCAAGAGCAGACCTGGCCGGTCCCCAACCCGCAATCAGTGCCGCCGGCTTGAGCGTGGCGTAGTCTCTGGCCAGATTACTGATGGTATCAGCCGGTACACCCGTGATTTCCTCCGCCCACTGCGGTGTCCGGGCAATACCGTCTTCTTTACCGAGTACGTAGTCCCGGTATGCATCAAACCCGATAGTGTAGTTGTCCAGGAAAGCCTGGTCGTGCAGGTTTTCCGTAATGATGACATAGGCCATCGCTATCAGCATCGCGGCGTCCGTACCGGGTCGGATTGGTATCCACTGGTCTGCCAGCACTGCTGCGGAATCGGTGAAACGGGGGTCAATCGCAACAATCCTGATTCCCTTCTCGCGTGCCTTCGCCAGAATCAGACTGGTGCCCGGGTCCCATACCGTATTGGCAGGGTCCCATCCCCACATGATGATGAGACGGGAGTTAAGCAGGTCTTCCCGTGAATTACCAGTGCTTATTGTCCCGTACGTAGCCATCGAGGCAAACAGTGTTCCCTCATAGGAAGGTGAAGCCCAGGTCCGCGTGAATCCCCCGAAACCCTGGAGCAACCGGCCTACCGGACCTCCGCCATGGAGCATTCCCTGGTTTCCGGCCCCGGCATTAAGGAGAATCGATTTGTAACCGTATTTATCCTTTATCCTGGTCATCTCTGCGGCAATTGTTTCCAGTGCCTCATCCCAGGACAGGCGTTCAAACTGCCCCGAACCCCGTTCCCCGACACGGCGCATCGGGTACTGCAGCCGGCCGGGAGCATAAACACGCTGCCGGTAAGCACGCCCCCGCAGGCAGGCCCTTATCTGTGGTTCCTCCCCGTTATCCGTTTCAATACGGACAATCACACCATCCTTCACGTGTGCCCGCAGCACACAGCGGCCGCCACAGTCGTGGCAACATCCGGAAGGCACAATGGTAACATCAGAATCAGGAGACATCATCTCTTTCCACCTTTAAGAATAATAAACTGAATTTTACCAAGTCGTTTGATTTGGAGCAACTATTACCACCGGCAAGCAGCAATCGAAACCTGCTTATCGGGGGCTGAATGCGGATTCAAAGAAGTTACCAACGCTCTTTTTGATGTATGGATACCATAACCAGATACCGCTGTGGGTGGTCGGCAACCATGTTATTGCCGGCCTGTTACACGCTTCCCAGAAATCCAGGGTCGCTTCCGGAGGGATAAACTCGTCCCAGCGTGCATTAATCATCAGCAATGAACGTTCCCGGAGATACCTTGCATACGTCATCGGGTCATTCAAATAACTCACCCTCGACGGTACGGCACCTTCGAAGCCTTTTTCGGCGACTTCCGCCAGATACTGCAAATAGTCCTGCTGACCTGCCCGGTACTCCGTCTCGGTGACCTGGTATCCTTTGCGGACGACACCTGCCCTGGCTTTCTGGACTATCTTGCCGGAATTCCCCCCGCTCACTAACAGTGTAGCAGCCGTAATACGCTCATCAACTGCCATTGCTATTGCCGAGATAAGGCTGCCAAAACTGACCCCGAGAACACCCACTTTCGTTTCATCCAGCTCGTCTCGCCGACCAGCCCAGTCAACAAGCTGCCTTACTTCCACAACCGCTGTCCGGTAACTCTGGAACCATTCTTCGTCACTCATGCGGGGGACACGCCTCCACCCTGCACCACGTAACCGGCTGGAATGTACCACCAGGCGCGGAACGAAACTGGCAATACCTCTTCCGGCCAGGCTGCGCGCGAGCCAGCGGCAGGGAATCATGCTGGCATCACCAACCCCGTGGAGTAATATCACAAGTGGCGCTTTTCCTGAGCCGGAGGGATGAAAGTAGTCACCGCGCACCATATCACTCTTCCCGTGGGGAAACTGAAACGCTGCCGGAAACTCAACCGTGTTCCACACCCACGCAGATGTCCTGCGGCGGAGCTGGATATCAAAACGTGCGTTATTGGTAGAGTACTCGTAGGGATTCATCACCACAAGTATAAACCAATCGAGCGGCTGATGCGAGTGGAACAAGTATAACCGTACACCCTGTTATCACAGGATATGGAAAGATGACTCTTTGCTTGCCTTGTTCCCTGGAGTACAGCGAAATGACACGTAATTCCACACAAATCTACATTTGACTGGAATCGCTAAGTGTGCTAGCATACCTAGCGATTCTATGTATAGAATCACGAAGTTTCTTGTTAATAGAGACAGGATAATTAATCATGAAAGCTCGGAGAAACTACCCCCCGATACGTGAGCTTATCAGCCTTTCCGGCAGGAGGGCTGTCGTCACAGGCGGCGCTACCGGTCTTGGCTATGCCATCTGCCGACGCCTTGCAGAAGCCGGCGCACAGGTAGTGGTTGCCGATATCGATGGGGCAGAAGCCATTAAAGCATCCGATGAACTGGTGGATGCAGGATATCAGGCAATACCGATTCAGTGTGACGTCAGCAGCGAAGAGTCCGTATGTGAAATGGTCAGTACTGCGGTTGAGAGAGTGGGAGGTATTGATATCCTGGTAAACAACGCCGGCATATACCCTCGAATACCGCTGGCAAGCATGAAAACCAAAGATTTTGAGAAGGTACTTGCCGTCAACCTGAAAGGGATATTCATGTGCAGCCGGGAAGTCAGCAACCGGATGATAGAGCAGAAACAGGGTGGCTGTATAATAAACCTGGGTTCTATTGATTCCGT
>DUES01000171.1 GCA_011192055.1 Dehalococcoidia bacterium | reverse complement strand
GCACTGCCTCGTCAAGGCCAATGATTGCCGCCATGGTACCGGGTTGCAGGAGCCCGGCTTCGTACATCAGTCGGCCGCGCTCACGGGCAAGGAAAACAGTATCGGCAAAATCCAGCACATCGGCCGCAGCCAGGGCGGTATATTCCCCGAGGCTGTGACCGGCCAGGTAAGCAGGTGATGGCAGTCCTTTTCCTGTTTCCTGCGCTGCCTTAAGACAGGCATAGCTCATCGTGACAAGCGCAGGCTGGGCATTAACCGTCTTGCGGAGCTCGTCTTCAGGTCCTTCAAAACAGAGCCCGGATAATGAGAATCCCAGTCTGTCATCGGCCTCTTCAAAGATTCTCTTTGCCGTGGGATAAGTATCATAGAGGTCCTGACCCATACCGACCGCTTGTGAACCCTGTCCCGGAAAGATATAGGCTGCCTTTTTCGACTCGTCCAAGTTTAACCCCCTGTCCTCAAGTCAGCGATACGCTTCATCACTGCTTCAGCTTCAGCCACCATCTCTTCTATGATAACCTTTACAGGTTTGATTTCTTTTATCATTCCGGCGATTTGCCCGGCAAGTAATGAACCATCTTCGACGTTGCCGTCAACCAGGCCGAGGTTCATTCTGCCTTCGCCGAACATGCCCAGTTCCTCACGTGATACACCGGACTCCTCAAGGGCCCGGTACTGCTCGGTGAGACTGTTCTTAAGGCTCCGGAGTGGCAGGCCGGTGGTATGTCCGGTAATTACCGTAGAGCGGTCGTGTGCTTCCAGCACTTTCTGCTTGTAGTTGGGATGAGCAATAGATTCCTCGCTGCAGGCAAAACGTGTTCCCACCTGCACCCCCTGGGCACCGAGGGCAAGGGCTGCTGCCAGACCGCGTCCGTCAGCGATACCGCCGGCAGCGATTACGGGTATATTTACTGCGTCAACTACCTGCGGCACAAGGGCTATCGTCGTTGTTTCACCGATATGACCACCGGATTCCATACCTTCGGCAACGATGGCATCCACGCCGGTTTTCTCAAGTCGCTGTGCCGGTCTGACGGCAGCGACAACCGGCATAACCTTCATACCGAGTTCCCTGAAGGTTGAGACAAAAGCAGAGGGGTCGCCGACACCGGTGGTAATGACAGCCACAGATTCTTCGAGAATAACAGCGATCACCTCATCGGCGTACGGAGAAGTGAGAGGGAGGTTTATGCCAAATGGCCTGTCGGTACTTTCCCGCGTAAGGTGTATCTGCCGCCTGACCCAGTCAGGTCGGTAGTAACCGGCACCGATAATACCGAGACCCCCGGCATTTGAAACCGCGGAGACAAGTTCGGCGGTACCCAGGTGAGCCATCCCTCCCTGGATAACGGGGTGCTCTATGCCGAAGAGGTCACAGACAGCGGTCCTGAGCACGGCAAAACCTTCCTTACGTGGATTTGGGTTTCGGGCTCTTTATCTCGGTGACATCGCGTCCTGCATACGTACCGCATGTCGGGCAGACGTGGTGCGGCAGTTTCGGACTGTGGCACTGCGGGCAATCCATCAGGACTGCAGCGGACAGTCCGTCATGACTGCGCCTGTTTCCCCTTCGTGCCTTGGTGATTTTACGTTTTGGTAGGGCTCCCATAGTTAACTCTCTTTCTATCTCTATATCGTTGTCGTGCTGTTATCGTCTGAAGCAATGGCCAGTTTTTGCAGTCTGGCCCATCGCGAGTCTACTTCCTGATTCGGGCAGTCACAGGATCCCAGGTTAAGGTTGTGACCGCATGAAGGACACAGACCGGCACAATTACCCTTGCATAGCGGTTTCATCGGGCTTGCCAGTAGTGCCAGCTGCCGTATTACTTCATCGAGGTCAAGAATATGTTGTTCATTAATTGTGAAGTAGTCGGACTGCTCCGGTACAGCTATTGGTGCTCCGGTCAATACATCGGTACTGGGAAAATACTCCTCCTCAATAGCCAGCGCAAGCGGGTAGAGACATGAATTCAGGCACCGACTGCAGGTGACTTCAATATCAGTGTGCAGATTACCCCGCACCAGGATTCCGCGGTCTGTGCGGACCAGGTTAACTCTTCCTTCAACGTGTCTTTTCTGGTCGGTGATATCAACAGTCTCGTCCACCTCATAGCTTCTTGTTGCCCCGATGGCTTCCCTGAGTTGCTGGGAGACGTTTATCTGCATCTGCCTGCCTCCTCCTCCCGAAAACACGCGGGATGCTTCTCATGGTACGTCCGCGGGACAGCCATGTATTGTACGGCAAAGGTCACCCGACCAGATTAATTATAGGCTGTGGGGTTCTGTTACGTCAACCATACTGATTTGACAATCCGTTCACACGGTATGATAATCACACCAAGACTATAACCGTGGTCAGGACAGGAATGGAATACAAGGCGATAGTAAGAGAAGGTTACAATGCCATCGCCAAAGATTCTCCGGCTGCTCGCAGAGTGAGGATTCTGCACCATCCGGTTGAAGCTCATCACCGAGTCACCTGCTTTTGGTAATGGCAGGCACCTTATCATACCGGCGGAGAAAATATGAGCGAGATACTGTTATAAATAGTCTGCCGTTGCCCGGGATTATGCCATGATGTATTATGGATACATAACCGGAGGAATATGATGATTTCAGGTAACATCCAATGAGTATGCCGTATCCGGTCGGTCCAATCAGACCCCCTTCAGAGGCGTTTTCCATGCTGGTAAGGGTCACGGAAAACTGTCCCTGGAACCGGTGCGAGTTCTGTTCGGCTTTCAGGGGAAAGAAGTTCCGGATAAGACCTGTCGAGGAAGTAAAAGAGGACATTCTTACTGCACGACGGCTGGTAGAAGATATTTACCAGTGGGCGGAACGCGGCGACTTCACTGTCAGTCAGATAGCCCGGCTCAACGGTATTATCTGGCTGGATGAAAATGGTATCCGAAATGCCTTTATCCAGGACTCTGACAGCATGATAATAAAGACCGAGCAGCTTGCCGAAACGCTGGAGTTCCTTTGCCGGACGTTCTCTACTATCGAGAGGGTATGCACCTATGCAAGGTCGAAAACCGTTTACCGGAAAACACCGGAAGAATTAAAACGATTACGGGGCGCCGGGCTGTCCCGACTTCACATGGGAATGGAGACCGGTGATGACGAACTCCTGTCCTATATCCAGAAAGGGGTTACGGCTGCTGAACAGGTAGAGGCAGGCAAGAAAGCAGTCGAAGCCGGATTTGAGGTCTCGGAGTATATGATGCCGGGGCTGGGCGGTATCGAACGCTGGGAGCAGCATGCATATAACTCAGCCCGGGTACTGAACGACATCAACCCCCGTTTCATAAGGTTGCGTACCTTCCATCCTGCTCCGGGGACACCGATATACGATAAAGCCAGCCGGGAGGAATACCACGTACAATCCGTGGAGGGTGTCCTTAACGAGATACGGGTGTTTGTGGAAGCCCTTGACGTAACATCTGAACTGGTAACCAGTGACTTTGCATGGAACTTCTACCTCGGTGAAGTTGATGGCAAACTACCCGAGGAGAAGGACAAGGTACTTGCCGCAATTGACCAGGCATTAGCCTACTGGCGGGGAGAGGGTAAAACCAGGCGAAACCCTTTCATGGGAAACCTGAACAGGGAACTGAACTAAGTTCTACCGGACGGCCGTAATCAGGAATGGCTTATAACTCCCTTTACCAGGAGACAGGGTGATGAAGGATACAGTTGATATAATTGTCTATTCCGACTATATCTGACCATGGTGCTACGTTGCGGCAGTTCGGCTGCAAAGGGTAAAACAGCGGTACGGGGATGATATCAGCATTGCGTGGAAGAGTTTCCCACTGTTGCTGGATTACGTGCCCGGCAGGCTGATTTCTTCGCATAGCGCAGAGGCTCGTGAGCGTGCCAATACTGAGGAGAACATCTTCCGTCCCTGGGGTGAGAGCCAGCCTTATCCTTCGTCGAGCTTACCGGCCCAGGTAGCGGCCAAATGTGCTTTGAAACAGGGCAGCGAAGAATTCGAGCGGTACCACGAAGCTGTTTTCAGGGCATTTTTCCGGGACTGCCGGGATATCAGTGATACGGAAATCCTGACAGGCCTGGCGACGGACACCGGGCTTGATATCGAGCGGTTCCGGGCTGACTTTGCAGGCGGGTCACAGGAAACCGAAATCCTTGCCGAGTACGAAGAAGCACGAACCGAGTTCGAGGGACGGGGTATTCCCCTGGCCATAATCGGTGGCAGGTATCCACTCGGTGGGGCGGTACCTGTTGAGATGTACTATCGGGCAGTAGATTTAAGTCTGACAGGAAAGTAACTTATCCAATCAGTCACTCTCTATTGTTACGTATTCTGGTGTACCTTAGCGTTTATAATCAGTCCCTTTTTATACTCCGGACAGGTACTATTGTACTCATCCATAAGTATCCGGGCATAAATTACATATAATACAGGCGTAAACACCGGTATTTTACGCAGAAAAACACTCTCAAGGTATTGACATCACGGGTAAAAATAGTTTATCATGCAAGCCTAATACAGAAAGGAGGTTGGGTTAATGGAAGCATACTGTGTGAAGTGCCGTGCAAAGCGCGAAATGAAAGACGCCACGCCGATTACCATGAAAAACGGCAAACCGGCAACTCAAGGTGTATGCCCCACTTGTGGAACAAAGATGTTCCGAATTGGGAAGAGCTAGAGATACTGCTGAGACTTTCAGTATGAATAAAAAGAAGCGGGTAACTTGATTATAGAAGGTACCCGCTTCCTTATTGATTGTATGGCGAATAGAGCTGCTTTTCAGACCGGGACTGCTAAGTCTGTCCGGTTATGATTCCTTCTTCACCAGCGCTCCAGTCGGACAGACATTGACGCATCTTGTGCAGTTGTCACAACCCGAAGAGCCAATCGGTTCATCCTGAAAGGTCGTAACCCTCCTCTCAAAGCCCCGGTGGGCAAAACCGAGTACGTCATTATTAGAATACTCCCGGCAAGCCACTACGCACCGTCCACATAGGACGCATTTATTTGCGTCGTAGATGAGTGCCGGGTGGCTTGTGTCTATTGGGAGATTATGTTCGAGTTTCCTGAGGTGGTCTGACTTCAGTTTCACCCGGAGGTGTCGTGCAATCTTCTGCAGCTCACAAGAGCCGTTGCTGGCGCAATGGGCGCAGTCGAGATTGTGAGACGCCATGATAAGCTCAAAGCCGTACCGTACCAGCTTAATGGTCTCCTGACCCATTGTATTGACTATCATGCCGTCAGTGACTGTTTCAGTGCATGCTGTGACGGGTCTGTCTCTTCCCTCTATCTCAACAAAGCATAACCGGCAGGCAGCCATCGGGTCGTGTTTTTCACGCATGGCACAGAGGTTGGGGATATAAAATCCGTTATCCAAAGCGACCCAGAGAAGGATGGAACCTTCGGGTGCGGTTACTGTCTTGTCATTAATAATCAACGATACAGTTTTCATTTACTTACCCTGTCGCGACAGGTACTTCTCCGGGTGGTGATAATTTAACGATGGCATTGTATTGTGGAGGACAAGCAACACGGCAGGTATCACATTTGACACATTTTTCCTGGTCGATGACCTTGATTCTCTTTCGGTTTGGGGTTATAGCTTCCACGGTACACGTGCCTATGCAGGCGTCACAGGAACGCTCGCACTTGTCCGGCAGGATGTAGTAGGCGATAAGCTCACGGCACATCAGGGCCGGACAGCGCCCCATTTCTATGTGGGCCTGGTACTCATCCCTGAAATACCGCAGGGTAGTAAGCACCGGATTTGGGGCAGTCTTTCCCAGGCTGCACAGTGAGCCGGATTTTACGGCCTCGGCCAGTGTTTCAAGGGTAGCAATATCAGTTTCACTGCCCTGTCCCCTGGTAATATCATCGAGAATGGCCAGCATTTGCCTGGTGCCGAGTCGACAGAACGTACATTTTCCACACGACTCCCGCTGGGTGAACTCCAGGAAATACCGTGCAATCTCCACCATGCAGTCGTCTTCATCGAGCACCACCATGCCTCCGGAACCCATCATGGCACCGGCGTCTGCCAGCGAATCAAAATCAACAGGCAGGTCCAGTGCCGCTTCCGGAAGGCAGCCGCCGGACGGCCCGCCAATCTGTACCGCCTTAAACTGCTTGCCACCGGGAATCCCGCTGCCAACATTGAATATAACCTGTCGCAGTGTTGTACCCATTGGCACTTCCACGAGGCCGGTATTGACCACCTTGCCGGCCAGGGCAAAAACAGCGGTACCTTTGCTGGTACCGGTACCGATACCGTTGAACCACTTTGACCCGTTTTCAATTATGGGCGGTATGGTTGCCAGTGTTTTGACATTGTTGATAACGGTAGGCTTGCCATTAATGCCACTGGTTGCCGGGTAGGGCGGACGGTGGCGGGGCATCCCGGCTTTCCCCTCGAGAGAAGCAATCAGTGCAGTCTCTTCACCACAGACAAATGCCCCGGAACCATGGAATATCCGAATATCCAGACTGAAATCACTGCCCAGGATATTTCTGCCCAGCAGACCGGTTTTTCTCGCCTGCCTCAGGGCAATCCTGAGGCGCTCTACGGCCAGCGGGTACTCGGCGCGGACGTAGATATAGCCGTTCCGGGCACCGATGGCGTAGGCGGCAATAATCATCCCTTCAATCACCGAATGAGGGTCGCTCTCAAGGATTGCACGGTCCATGAATGCTCCCGGGTCACCTTCATCTGCGTTGCAGACTATGTACCTGGTCCTGCCCGGAGCCTGGCGGCAAATCTCCCATTTCATACCGGTGAGGAAACCGGCGCCACCCCTGCCCCTCAGCCCGGAATCCTTGTCTTCACTGATAATGTCCTCCGGAGATAGCTGCAGTGTTTTCGCCAGGGCTGAGTAACCACCACCGGCAATATAATGCTCAATATCCGTAGGGTCAATATGCCCGCAGTTCCTCAGTACTACCTTTTTTTCATAGCCGGCACGCGGGAAATCGGCAAAACTGGGTATGAGGTCGTTTTCCTCCATTGCACCGAGGACAAATTCCAGACAGGGATTGTCACCGATAATGAATTCCCTGACCAGTCTTTCTGCGATGACCGGATTAACATACCCGTAGCAGATTGCCGGGTAACCCGGTTTCTGAATAACGACCAGCGGCTCGGCGTAGCAGTGTCCCATGCAGCCGACCTCTATCACCGGACAGTCTACGCTGTTCTTCTCCAGCTCTGCCCTCAGTGACCGGATGACTTCCAGTGCACCGGTGGCCCGACCGCAGGTAGCCGCACCGACCATGACAACGGGCTTACCGGAGTTAAAAAGCTCTCCCCAGCGGGACTCTGCCGCTGCCTTTATCTCCCGGAAGGATAGTACGGTTGAGGGTGATGCGATTACGTTCACTCTTCTATCTGTTCCTCAGCTTCCCTCTCCAGTTCAAAACGGAGCAATATACCGTCCACCTTAGTGGGTTCCACTTTGCCTTCCGGCTGGTCATCAACTACGCTTACAGGTGCCATGGTACAGCACCCGACACATGCCACGGTATCGAGGTCGAACTCACGGTCCGGAGTGGTCTCTCCTTCACCTATTTCCAGGCGCCGTTTCCAGGCATCCAGGGTAATATAACCGCCCTTCATGTGGCAGGCAGTACCGAGACATACCCTGATAGAATGTTTGCCCGGCGGGTTGAGCCGGAACTGGTTATAAAACGTTACTACTCCGTAGACATCTATGGCGGGTATGTTCAGGAATGCGGCAATTTCCAGCATGGCCTCACGGGGAAGATAACCTAACCTTCCCTGTGCCTTCTGCAGGATTGGAATGAGGTTTTCTCTCTTTTTGCTGAAACCTTTAAGTGCACGCTACGTCACTTCGCGGAGATAGTCCTGTTCATCGGTATTACCGCAAGATGGAGCAGTGCTTTTTATTGTGTTTACCGGATTATGCGTCATTATCTTAGTACTTAACCGCTTATTACCTTTATCGCTTTGAACGGGCAGGCCTGGGCACAGGTGGCGCAACCCCGGCAGACAGAGGGGTCAGTCATTGGAATATCTCCCGGTTTCTCCTGCTTTATCAGTTTGTGCGGGCATGCTGCTGCCGCAGGGCAGAGTCCATCATCGCTGCATTGCTCCGGGTGGCACTTCGGGAAGTCCACCAGGGCTATCTTTCTAGGCACTCTCCGCTTCCTTCCGCCTTGCCTGCTCCAGTTTTTCCTCCAGTTCTTCCAGTTTCTGTAACATAGAGGGCTTCACCGAGTGTGCCGGCCATCTTGCCTTCAGGTCTGCTATTTCTTCTTCGAGCTTATTCACTTTCTCCTCAGCCACAACTCAACCTCCCCGTTCCCTGTTTTGGTGACAATCCCGGCAGTACCCTTCAAGATAAAACTCCGCCCTGGTGACACTGAAGCCCTGTTTACGCTGTATATCTACCACCAGTTTATTGATTGCGGGTGCCTGGAACTCAATCACTTTACCACAATCACAACAGACGAAATGCTGGTGCCTGGAGGGCTGATGTATCTCGTAGCAGTGACTTGACTGGCCCAGTCTCCGTTCATCGACCAGGCCCAGTCTCTGGAACAGGCGCAGGTTCCGGTATACCGTAGCCAGGCTTATGGATGTATCGGTGCTGCTGGCCCGGCGATATAGTTCCTTGGCATCAATATGCCCCCCGGCGTTGTCTATCAGTTCCAGGAGAAGACGGCGCTGGTTGGTCAGGGAGTACCCGGCTATTGACCTGTCAGAATTGCGAATGTTTCTCATTCTCAATTTATATCATAACGTTAGCTGTTAAAACTGTCAACAGTACGTACAGGTATGGTCGGTATCCGGTTGAATTTTATCGTTTACCGGCAACGATAACCACAAATCCGGAACCGTTGGTGAAACCTGTATGCGGTTGTTCCGCTTGTGTTATTCCGTTAGGATTCTGAAGAAGGGTTGAAGCAATATCCTGTACAGAGAATCCACCCTGCTCAACAAGACTTATTAAGTCACTGTAACTGTAAAAGACAGCATGCTTGTAGATGGGATCATTCTGCTTCTTCATACGTTCGTATAGTTGTGTCCAGGAGCTTCCGGCGGGCATATCTGCCAGCACTAACTTTCCGCCCGGCTTCAGAACCCGGTAAGCCTCGCGCAGTACGACTGACGGCCATTCCATGAAACACAGAGTAGTTATCAGGAAAACCGTGCTGAAATAATCACCAGTAAAAGGAAGATGCTCTCCATGTGCCAGGAGCACTTTCATGTCCCGTCGTGCGGCGATTTCCAGCATCCCTATAGATATATCTATACCGGTTTCTATGCCCAGTGCACGGGCGAACCTGCCGGTACCTATACCTATTTCAAGCCACGGCTTCTGGAGAGAGGGCAAAACTTGCTTTAGAGACCGTAATTCAGTCTCGAAAACCATCTCGCCCGCTTCATCAAACCAGGTATCATAATCCGCTGCAAGTCCATCGAAGGGCGAGACTGGCAGGTCTGGACGCCTTGCCCCCTTTTTCTTTTCAGGATATCGGGGAGACTCTTCAGAATGTGACATAACCTTCTCACGCGGCATGCTGCTGGCACAATTCAGCCACAAGGATACTGAGGGCCAGTTCAGGCTCGTATTTTCCTGTCTTTATAGCGATGTCGGTTTCCAGTAGTTTCCGGTAGACATGCCTGATTCGCAGCAGGGGGTAGCGCCTGGACTGCTCCAGGGTTTTGCGGGCGACATAATCATTGGCAATACCCAGCCTGCTGCAAAGTTCGCTGCTGGATATCCGCGGATTGTTTACTTCCCTTGCCCGTACGATGAGTCGCATCTGCCGGGTGACCATGGATAACAGGTACCCCGGAACAGCCCCCTGCTGAAGGAGCTGCTGGAGCATTTTTTCAGCAGGCTGAGTGCGGAACTCGACGATTGCATCAACCATGGCGAAAACGTTAGCCTGCTGGGTATACCCGACAAGCAGCCTGATATCTTCTTCCTCGATGCGGCGTCCTGAAGTGTAGAGAAGCAGCTTACCGGCTTCGCTGGACATGGTCCAGAGGTCACTTCCCACCAGTCGCGCCAACAGATTGACTGCCGGGGAAGAGATGCTGCCGCCTTCCTGCGCGATATATGCCTGTAGCCACTCCCTCAAATCCCTGGTATTAAGCAAGGGAAAGGACTGCACCCGGGCCTTTGCTGAGAGTATTTTATAAAGCGGATTGCCGGCACTGACCTTTTCATCGACCAGTACCATCACCGTACTTTCCGGAATTGCCGGGATGTATTCACCTAAAGATTTATGGTCCTGCACAGAGGTGGTCTTGCGCCTGCCCCTGGCCGTACCTGTGGCCCTTTTTCCTGCTTCAAAACGTTGCAGCAGACCCGTGATAATAATCAGGCGTTTCTCGGCAAGGAACGGCATTGCCTCGCAGACCGGTCTCATCTGGTCGACCGTAAGCTGACGTCCTTCAAGGATAGCTGTGTTCAGCGCCATTGCTTCCGGGTCGCCGGTACTGCCCTTGATTGTTTCAAGTGCCTGACCGCGGGAATAGCTGTCCGGTCCCGAGAGTATATGTAACAAGCTCTACCTTTCCAGTCTATGTGGGGATTATACCGTGTTTCCTGGCAGGTCTCTCTTCGACTTTGCCCCGGGCCATCTCAAGGGCGGCAATCAACCTGGGACGGGTCTGCGCGGGGTCAATGACATCATCAATATGCAGGTGCTCCGCAGCCCGGTACGGATTGGCAAATTCTTCACGATATTCCCGTATTTTAACCTGTAGTAACTCATCCGGATTTTCGGCTGCTTCCAGCTCCCTGCGATATATTATGGGTGCCGCCCCTTCTGCTTCCATGACTGCCAGCACTGTCGACGGCCAGCAGAATACGGTATCGGCGCCGAGGTCTCTGCCGCACATTCCCAGGTAGGAACCTCCGTACGCTTTTCGTATAGTGAGTGTCAGCTTCGGAACGGTAGCCTCGGAATAAGCATAGAGCATCTTGGCCCCATGCCGGATGATACCACCCCACTCCTGGTCGGTTCCGGGCATGTAGCCGGGAACGTCCACCAGGGTTACGACCGGGATATTGAAAGCATCGCAGAAACGGATGAAGCGTGAAGCTTTGTCGCAGGCATCAATATCCAGTGCTCCTGCCTTGGACATCGGCTGGTTTGCGATAATGCCGACAGAATTGCCGTTAAGGCGGGAAAAGCAGGTGATAATGTTGGTGGCGAACAAGGGGAAAAGCTCGAAGTAGTTTTGTTTGCCGTCTGAGCGCTGGTCAAAGATGCTCCTGATGAGCTTATGCATGTCATACGGCCGTCTTAAATTGGAGGGGACTATATCATACAGTTTTGGGTCGGTGCGCTCCGGACTGTCACCCCAGTCAACCCTGGGCGGTTTTTCACGATAGCTTGAAGGCAGAAAACCGAGAAGCTCCCGGATACTCTGGAAACAGTCGGCTTCGCTATTCTCGGAACGACAGACAACTCCGGCTTTCTGCTGTGCTGCGATAGCACCGCCAAGTTCCTCTTCACTGACGTCCTGGCCGATTGCCGACTTAACCACTCTCGGTCCGGTGATAAAGGCATAGCTGATTTCCTTTACCATGAAAATGAAGTCCATCAGGGCGGGAGAATAGACACCGCCACCGGCTGTCGGTCCGAGGATGGCGCAAATCTGGGGGATAACGCCCGAGGACAGGGTGTTCCTGTAGAAAAGCTGGCCGTAGCTCGACAGGGAATCGACGCCGTCCTGTATCCTGGCGCCACCGGAATCGTTAAGGGCGATAACGGGCCAACCGGCTTTCAGGGCACTGTCCATTATGTTGCATATCTTGCGACTCTGCATTTCGGACATGGTGCCGCCCATACTGGTGAAGTCCTGGGCGTAGACATAGACCCCCCGGCCGTCTATCTTACCGTAGCCGGTCACCACGGCGTCTGCCGGGACATCGCCGTATGAACTGCCGCGACTCCGGGCAAACATACCGGTCTCGTGGAAGGTGCCTTCGTCCAGGAGCGTGTTAATACGCTCCCGTGCATTCAGTTTGCCCCGCTTTGCCTGCGCAGCAACTCGGTTTTCTCCTCCCATTTCCATGAGTTTATTCCGGCGCTGTTCCAGTTCTGAAAGCTGTTTCTCTTTCAGGTCTTTTTCTTCGGTCATTTTGTATTCACGTTCTCCGTTGTCACTCGTATTACATTATCCTGGCTGCCGCGGGTGGCTTTCGGAGTAGCGGTTTTACTTTCTTTCAACTATCGCAGCGATTCCCAGACCTCCACCGCCGCATATTGTCTCCAGTCCATAACGGGCATTCCTGCGCTTCATCTCGTGTAAAAGTGTTGTCAGTCTCATGGCCCCGGTAGCTCCTACCGGATGTCCCAGGCTGATTCCGGAACCATTAACGTTTACTTTTGCATCGCATTCTTCTTCGGAAAGCCCCATTTCCTTGAGGTCAGCCAGCACCTGTCCGGCAAATGCTTCCTGTACCTCGATAAGGTCCATCTGCCCTATTTCGAGTCCTGCCTTCTCCAGAGCCTTGTTAACTGCCTTGGGGACGGATAACCACGTTCGTACCGGGTCGGCTCCCGCAACGGCAGATGACCTGAGGTAAGCCAGTGGCTGCATCCCCAGTTCCGCAGCTTTACGGGCACTCATGAGCACCACGGCAGCGGCGCCGTCATTCTCCGAGGATGAGTTACCGGCCGTGGAAACACCGCCCAGTACCGGACGGAGTTTTGCCAGGCGCTCCAGGGAAGTATCCCTGCGGGGTGTTTCATCGGTATCAACGGTGACAGGTTCCCCACGGGATTGAGGGACCGGAACCGGGACAATTTCTTCGGCGAACTTGCCGGAATCAATTGCGGCAACAGCTTTCTGGTGTGCCCTCAATGCCCATTGGTCACACGCTTCCCGCGATACCCCTTCCACCTCGGCGGCCTTATCACCCCAGACCATCATTGACTGGAGCACGCCAAAYCTTTCTATCGGCTGGGACATAACCCTGCCCCGCTGTATGCGGTCATATAAAGTRATTCCCCACATATTGAGGTCRCCATGTCCCCTGGGCATGCCACCGGTACCGCCAACRCCCCACTTGATTGAGCCGGGCAGGTAAAATTCGGCACTGCTCATAGTTTCGACCCCGCCGGCAACGACAATATCCGCCTGACCGGTCTGGATAAACATGCCACCGAAGCAAACTGCATCMAGTCCCGAACAGCACCGCCGGTCCAGCGTGATTCCCGGTATTTCCACCGGCCAGCCTGCACAAAGCAAAGACATCCGGGCAATGTTTACATATTCACCGCTCTGGTAGCACTGGCCCATCACCACGTGCTCAACATCATCCGGATTGATACCGGCTTTCTCTACAGCACCATTAAGTACCAGTGCTGCCAGGTCATAGGCCGGAACATCTCTTAACGCTCCAATGTAGCGCCCGATAGGTGTTCGTACCGCGCTGATGATGGCAATCTCTTCCATGCAGATTACTCCTTTCGTGCCTGGTTTTATGCTCTGGTTGGAGAAAACGAGTTATTCCTGTTCACCGGTCTGTTGCTGCTGTACCCAGTTCTGCATTATTTCCTTAATACGCTGGGCAAGCTCCGGACTGGAGCGGAGCCGTTCGATAAATACGGGACACGCTTCAAGCAGTGAGTTTTGAGCTGCTGATGCCATTCCGGCAAGAAGATTTTGAATACCCCCAAGGTCGGCTGCCGGTGAAGCACCCATACCGGTTGTTGAAGCCTCCAACTGGCGTCGCATATCTTCTTCAGTGAGTCTCATTGGTGTCACACAGGACCTGTACCAGGGACATGCCCGACACTGGGCGATACCGCGTGCTTCGTCTAAAATGTCACTCATTATCTGGTCTCCTCCGGATAAAGTTTAATAATTCGAAGTAAATAGAACAACAGGGGTCATGTCAAAGAAACAGGATGGAAACTGGGAATAGTCTTTTCTGTACAGTATTCTTGCATACCCCCGGCTTGATATACAATTGTAACCTGAAAATGTACTTAATACCAGACCAGCCAGTTGCCCAGTACCAGTATTCCCATGGTTATCAGCAAGCTGCCACTGATAATGTATAAGACCCTGGAGTATTGATTGAATTTCCTGATGAGGGGTGTGGCAAAATCAAAGGCAGCTCCAACTACCAGGAAAGGCAGCCCCAGACCAAGGGAATAGACAGCCAGGAGATAAGCGCCTTCCCAGGCCGACTGTGAAGTCCAGGCAACAGTCAGTACGGCACCCTGCACCGGCCCTACACACGGTGTCCACGCCACGCTGAATATTGCCCCGGTGAGGAAGGAACGCAGGTAGCCGGTGGCAATATTCTGGGAAGGGGTCAATCTCTTTTCCAGGTTCAGCCATGGTATCTTGAGGGATGCCAGCATGATACTGCCGAAGAGTATCAGCAGACCGCCGGAAACCCAGCGTACCAGTGCTGAGTTGGGATTAAGCACTAAGCCCAGCAGACCTGCTCCTGCTCCCACCATGGTGAACAGCACGGTAAAACCGAGGACAAAACTGACGGCATGCAGGAATACCGGGAAACGTTTCCTGGTACCGGAATCAAATATCTCAGGCCCGTAAAGACTGGCGAAGTACACCGGGACAAGGGGAATGACACATGGCAACAGGAAGGAGGAGAGTCCGGCACCAAAGGCTACTAAAAGTGATACGTTATCTGCCATCTGTACTATATCCTGTCTTTATGCTACCCGATTGAGTATGGAACATCAAATATCATCACGCATCACCCCATTATACTCGAAGCTGGAAATGTTCTATAATTGCTGGCAAGACGATAAAAAAGACGAAAGGTATGTGGTGATAACAATGGTTGACCTAGACCGGCTGTTCAACCCTCTTTCAGTGGCCGTGGTGGGTGCTTCGAATGACGTGAGAAAGACGGGACACAGGTACATTACAAATCTTGCCAAAGGCAGTTATAGCGGGGAACTCTACCCGGTAAATCCCGGTGAATCGGAAATACTGGGTCTGACCAGCTATCAGCGGGTCACGGATATTCCGGGAGATGTGGACCTGGCGATAGTGACCGTTCCCGCCAGGATTGTCCCCAAAGTTATTTCCGACTGCAGCCGGAAAGGTGTCAGGTTCGCCGTAGTCCATACTGCCGGTTTCGCCGAACTGGGGGTTGAAGGAGCCGGGTTGCAGGAACAGATGATTGAACAGGCCCAGTCGGGGGGTACTCGCATTATCGGGCCTAACTGCATGGGTATCTACAGTACGCAGGCAGGTATCAATACTGTTGCTCCTGTACCGGCAACGCAGGAAGACGCAGGGACGGTAGCTTTCGTCGGGCAGAGCGGCTGGGCGACTGAGAACGTGCTGGGGATTGGTTATGAACGCGGTCTTCGTTTTGGCAAGGTTGTCAGCATTGGCAATCAGAGCGACCTTACCGTTGAAGACCTGCTCGAGTACTTTGGAAATGATGATAATACCAGTGTCATTGGAATATATATCGAGGGGATGAAGAGGGGCAGGGAATTTCTCCGGATTGCCCGGGAGGTGTCCCGGAAGAAGGCGGTGGTTGTCTGGAAAGCAGGGAGGAGTGAATATGGTGTCCGTGCGGCAATGTCGCATACCGGTTCAATTGCGGGAGACAGCATTGCAGCCGATGCCGCCCTGATGCAGAGCGGGGTGGTTCTGGCCAGGGACCTTGAGCATTTGATAGACCTGATGGTGGGTTTTACGTCACCGGTCCTGCCTGCGGGGAACAGGCTCGGGCTGCTGGTTGAAGCAGGTGGCGGATCTGTTGCCGGTTCTGATTCCGCGGCGGCACTGGGATTTGATTTGTGCACTCTTTCCACCGAAACGCAGCAGGAGTTAATCGGCATTCTCAGCGGTGTCATACCGCCGTTTGCACCACCAAGAAACCCGGTGGATATTGTCTGGGGGCCATCCGTTAACAGGAGCAGTTTTTTTCTGCGGTGTTCCCGCGTAATCGTGAAAGAGGTTGATGCGCTTCTGGTGGTAAATTACAGGGAATACGACGATGAATTTGCCGTGGGGCTGGCAAAACTCAGGGATGAAGTGAATAAAACTATTCTTATCGTTCCAGGACACTCTTTTGAGAACCGGAAAGGGATGGAACTGATGACACGTCACGGAGTACCATCATTCACAATCCCGGAACGGGCACTTGGGACGCTGCAATCGATGCTGCGCTTATCGCGTTACAGGTCGGATTATTGAGCGGTTGACAGCAGTACCGTAATCAGTCGCGGATTCGCCTCAACTCAACGACCACCGGATTGTCTGCGTCAGGGCAGGCTACCGTAGCGATATCCGGGTCTTTTTCCCAGGGGAAAGACCCGCCTGCCTGCAATGCCACGGCAAAAGGAAATATGGCATTGTAAAGGTAAGAGCACACATCTGGCGGAGTAAGGTCTCCCACCGGAAATTCGTCCCCGACACGCATTCCGGCATCGCAGGTGCCTTTCTGACTGATTACTTTACCGGTTACTTTGAAGAGTTCCGTCACTGGATGCCTCCCTTGTTTGAATGGAATCGGTTGACAGTGCGTGATGGAGGGCTACTGCTATCGTGAATACCGTACCAGCTTCCAGGTGAGGACTTCACAGAGTACGGTAACGTCTTCACTTTCCAGGTAGTCGGTTATACTGGTATCGAACAGCATGTTGAGTTGCGCGGGCAGTTCTTCATCACCCGTCCAGAGAATGATGGTTATCGGAGTACGGCTGAAGCCATTGATAACCACTCCGGCATCACCCAGGTCAACTTCCGTACCACCAACGGTTTTACTGGCTTCCACCAGCAGGTCCGGCTCCATGCCGAAGCGCCGGGTAAGCGGGTCGGTTGTTCGTTTGGAAAAGGTAGGGAAGTATACCACACCTCCGGGAAGGTCACGGTAGGTGATGAGCTTGCCGGTTGCTGCGGTGCCTTTTGCCTGGGCAAGGTAGTGCAATACCAGGATGCTCTCCCGCAGAGGCAATTCGCCTGTTCCATCCTTTGGGGTGACGGTAAGGTCAGGAAAAGATATTACATAAGGACTGCCCAGGTAGTCTACAGTAACCGCAGGACCGGATACACCGCTCTCATACAGAGAATCACTCAGACGGCACTGCTCTTCGAGGTCAATGGATGCCAGCCGGTCACGGACAATCCCGAAAGCAACATTCAGATTATATACTTCCCGGTTATTATTTACAGGCAGCACAGTTTTCCCTCTCTTTAAAATATCCCGTATACCCGTGGAGGCCGACCCCGGTGAAAGTTACCGGAACATCGGCCTCCATAAACTACACTTAAACAGGAGGGTAACAGGGATTACGTTTCCAGCCAGGAGTGGGAGTAAAGGACCTGGCCGGTTACTACCCTTACAGACTTAGCGTACTTTGCTTCTTCGGGGTCCAGGGAAGCCAGGTCGGGCATTTCGCCGTCCATGATGCGGTGCACCATGGCAACCCGCTCCGGTCTTTCACCACGGGCTATCTTAATTAGCTCTGCGTCAAATGCGTCCACAATCGCCGAATGTATATCGTACTTCATCAGCATCATCAGGTAGGTGCGATTGAGGTATGGCCGAAGCTCGGTTGGTGTGCCATTGGACACATTGGATAGGCCCACGGCAGACTTGCCACCCGGCGCAATTTCATGGAGCATGCTCATGAATTCGAGGCAGGGTTTCACCTGGTTGGTGTCCACGTTACTTGCAGGAGTTATTATCGGGTCGAACCAGATGGTCTCGGTAGAGATGCCCATCGCGTTAGCTGCCATCATAAGTTCCATGGCAATCATACTGCGTTCGTCCTCGTCCCTGGGCATACCCTCTCTTCCCCATAGCAGCCCGATGAAGTCGGCATCATATTTGATAACCAGTGGAAGTTCTTCCTCCATCCTTACCAGTGAAATGGAGTTAACCAGTGCCCGGCCTTTGTGGGCTTTGAGGCCGGCTTCGATTGCTACCGGATTGGTGCAATCGAGTGACAGCGGCAGGTCGGTGACTTCCTGTACCGTATTAACGGCCCATTCCATCATCTCGTCGCCGCCCCGGCGCCCGGGGCCGATATTTATATCAAGGTAGTCCACTCCGGCTTTGGTTTCGGCAATAGCCATCTCGCGGATCGGCTCTGCATTTCTCTCTCTTAAAGCCGGACCAAGTACCTTGGACATTATATTAAGATTTTCTCCGATGAGCTTCATCAATCCCTCCTAAGCTGTCCACGATTTCATGTAAGCCGGGATATGGGCTGCATCACGGGGGCCAACCATAATCTCCCAATCCGATAGTTCCTCTTCAAGACCACCGCTTTCAGCAGCAGCGTAACCCGGTATTACCAGCTTCCGGTGCTTGACCTTGTCTTCGATGCCGCTCTTCTTAACGAACGGCCCGATGAGGTCGGCTACGAACTTCCCTGCTGCCCAGGCAGTCATTACTGAAAGCCCTTCCGTGTCCATCACGAGCAGGTAGCTGGGTACCTTGCTGCCGTCCATCTCACCGGAGACAATGAAATAGGTCAGGGCGAAGTTTGTCGTAAGCAGGATCGGTGAGTTTTCACCCGGATTGTTGATTTCGTAGATTCCCTGTTCGGTAGCCAGCGGTCTCTGCGGGTCGGTGAAAATATTCATACGCTCAACGAGCAGGGGGAACAGGCTCTCGCCAAGCAGGTCCGAAAGTACGATGATACCACCGTACTTGGCCACCAGCATGGAGGCAATCATCGCCTCTTTCATCGGGTTGTCCGTCATTTCGCATGGGAATGTAATTGTGGGGAATCCCAGCGGGCGGAACTTACCGACAAGCGCCGCGTTTCGGATGATAACCTGCTCTTCAAAGGCCTGTCGAACGGTCCTGGCTCCGGAATCAATAACGATATCATTTACCCCGGCAGCGTTTATCTTTTCGGTGAGAGCGGCAAGCTCTTCAAGTCCTTCAGCCTTAACACCAATCGGGCAGGAGTTTTCCTTGGCAAGCCCTGCAATGACATCGAGGTTGTCTTTGTTTGCGCCATAGATGAGGGGTTTCTCATCAGCACATTCTTTCAGGCCGGCAGCAAGAACTGCCTCATCCGTGCTCATCAGGATGATGCGGGCATCACTGTTCCGGACAACTTTACTCACCAGGGCGCCGAACTTGGCGGCATCGCCTGATTCGCCCTTGACTGCTATCAACTCCGGACGCAGGTTAAGGCCGACCCTTTCAAACCGGAGGTCCTTGAACCTCTGCAGTCTGCCGTCAACGTCAGCGTCTGACATAGCATCACTGATAAGTACGGCCACTGCTGTCGGGTTTTCAAATCGTTTCTCGTGGCGGAACATAACTGTCTCACCACCAACCTTCACTGCCTCGGGGCCGGTCCCGATAGTGACCGGCCTGATGGGTGGTGCTGAAGCTTCGGCGAGTTGCTCCTTTGCCTCGTCGGATACATGCGGGCAAGCGGAGAGTTCAGCCTTACCCCCCGCCAAATTCATGGCAAAGGCGAGGCAGGTGGGCACGCCACATTCACCGCAGTTCGTCTTTGGCAGCAGCTTGAAAATCTGTATTCCGGTAAGTGCCATATTCCTGACTCCTTTCTTAGCCTAATATCGATTCCATTGTGAGGGCCGGATGCCCCTTTTCCTCCAGGAATGGGAGTATCTCATCCTCAGTTTCACCTATAGTTTCGTCAGCAATCATATCTATCAGGTTTGGTACACCCATTTCCTGGGCTCTGGCATTAAGCCTGTCGGCAATCTCTTCTTTCAACATCTTGGGCATCCAGACGATACGCAGCAGGCCACCATCGCCAATGATGAATTTCCTCTGGCAGATATTGTACTTGCCGTGACCTACAAATCCCGGACTGCTGATGCCGCCACCGATGGTACCGGCAAGCGTTGTGAATTTCATTCCGCATGGTGTCATACCGGGGAATTCGCGGTTAACGGTCATAACTCCGTTACACATCGGCAGGACTGCCGCGATGGCCTCGCAGCACCCGCAGGTGGTCATCGGGTCGTTGATTATACTATAGAAGTTATAGTGGTCAATCTTGCCGCGGGACGCCTGGAAGACGAAGTCATTGACACCCTTCCACTGTCCGAACTTGACGTCAAGGGTCTCTCCCTTTTCCACGGGCTGGTTCGGTCCGGTAGGATTAATTTCATACGAGGCTTTACAGTCCATCCAGTTGTATGAACCACAGAGTCCGGTACGTTCGGGACTGACGACACAGACGTGGCTGGGAGCGAATGACTGACATAGCGTGCAGGAGTAGTAGGTTTCGGTGGTCTCGTCGGTCATACCCTCAATACGGTTATCACGCTCACTGTAAACGTGACGGGCTTTCTCTACTATTTCCTTTACCTTTTCCTCTTCTGTATAGAGTTTTACCTGGAGTTTATCGAATATCCGGCCGAAGTCCTGGTGGATTTTAGCATGGAGCAAGGTACCAATGTGCTCAAGTGTGAAGCCCTTCTCTACGGCACCTTTACCAATCCGGATCCAGGCAATGTCTCGCTGGCCGATGTGCATTGCGCCCTGGGCGTAGTTTATCAGATGGTGTATCTGGCGTTCGAGGATAGGTTCGTAGTCTTCTTCAAACTCCCTGCCTGCGACCTCAACCGCGATAGCCAGCGGCAGACGGGAACCAGGCTCTATGTCTTTTATGTCAGGGCCGATAACCTCAACCTTACCGTCTTCTACCTCATCCATTCTCTTGGAAGTGACCCACTCTACCATGGCAGTCCGGCCACCGCCGCACTCCAGGTAGATGTCCTCACCACGTACGCGCTCGCCTTCAAAGGCCGCGCCGTAGGCTACGGGAATCGGTACGTCTGCAACGGTAACCTTGAGCCCGCGTACCTCAACAGCCTTGGCGACAATTTCATCGTGCGGTATGTTGGAGACAACGTGCTCATAGGTGCACACCCCGGTAGGTAGGATTTCAGGTATTGGTGTATCAGCAATAATCGGGAAGCCGAAGTTCACACAACCCAGGGCGTTGGCATACCACTCGTCGGTAACATAGCCCATTGGGATAGCAAAGGCAAAGATGCGGTCCTTGTTGTAGATAAGGTGCTTTCTGTATTCCCCGGGGCCAATGCCACCAAAGGTAAAGCCTGCCCTGATGGCAAAGCCGGCAGCAAAGACAGCGGCGGAAGTATCAGGACCGAAGGAGACCAGACGAGTTGGCCAGCCAACTTCAATCCCGGCCTCAACGAGCTGCTCGGAAAAAGACTGCCCGTTATACCTGCCGGCCATGAAGACGTAGAGGTTTTTCTCCAGGAGTTCCTGGGCAATGTTTGCAGCGATTTCTTTAGTGGGAGCAGCACCGAGTATCGCGGCAAATCCCGGAGCCGTGCCATCCACGAACTCAACACCGCGTTTCCTCAGGATGATATCATCAGCAGCACCAAGCCAGATGTTATCGTCGGTGGCATCTTCCATCTTGGTATAGAATTCGGGCTGCTCCAGATACCTTATCACTTCGAAGATTTCCTCGGCGAAGAAAGTCGCCATCCCGGCATCAAGGGCTGGTGCCAGATAGGGTAGTGGATGTTCTGCCCTCACTGGTGGTGGAAGCATGGCTTTGCACTTTTTCAGTATTCGTTCCATGTCCCCCAGCTTCTCTACCTTCTCACCGAGCATGCCGTATATTACGGGCAGGTAGTAGGCAGTATTGGGGAAGCCCACCGGCTCGTTAGCGCCCCACTTGTCCATCGCCTCCTGCCACTTCTTCTCCGAACGGTCTACAATCTTGTACGCCCCTCTGATGGCTGCTGAGGCAATTATCTTAGACATCTTTTTACCGTCCTCCTCTTTTAATGTGGCCTGAGCGCCTATACAGCGTCCAGTTCCCTTCTCATTTCCATGTCATAGAGTACACGTTCTCTGGCTTTATCAATGCCCAGAGCTTTACGTTTCTTATCAATGTGGTCAATCATCAGGTGGGCTGCCTTGATCGGGTCTTCTTCAAATCCCCACATCCCGCCGTACATGTCTTCCATGTCTTTGAACAGGAAGTCGGTTACTTCTTTACTTCCCAGTGTGGGCCAGTTGACACCGAAAACGGTATATACGCCCGAGGCCACGAAGTACTGTCCAATGGAGATGGCTTTCTCACTCATCCACTCCGGTGCTGCTCCGGCTACGGGAAGGTCACTGATATCATCACCTAAACCGCCGTCTTTCACCATTGCACTGGCCGCAATCAGGATACGGCTGTTATCTACGCAGGAACCCATGTGGAGTACGGGCGGAATACCAACGGTCTCACATACCTCTCTCAGGCCTTCACCGGCAAACTCGGCAGCTGCTTCCGGTACCAAAAGCCCGGCTTCGGCGCAGGCGATAGCGTTGCACCCGGTTGTAACTACGAGTACGTCGTTCTTGATAAGCTCCTTAACCATGACAACGTGGCCTTCATTGTGCTTGACACGTGCATTGTTGCAGCCGACTACACCGGCCAGTCCCCTTATCCTGCCGTTGATGATGTTGTCATTCAGCGGTCGGTAGGAAGCACGGAACATTCCGCCCAGCAGGTAGTTGATAGTCTCGTGGCTGAATCCGGCAATCTGGTCTGTTTCACACTCAGGAATGCCGATATTGCCCTTGCGGTTGGGGAAGTTATCAATGGCGGTTTTAACTATCTCGCGGGCTGATGTAAGTGCATCATGTTCGTTAAACTCAATGTGGACTGCCCCCGGTATTTTAGCCTTGGGTGAGGTGGTGATTATCTTGGTATGGTAGCATTCGGCAACAGTAGCGATAGACTGCATAATGCACTGGACGTCTACCACCATGGCATCCACCGCACCGGTTACAATGG
>DUES01000170.1 GCA_011192055.1 Dehalococcoidia bacterium | reverse complement strand
TTCCTTTTTCTTCAACTCACACCTTGACTTCTTTGAGGAAGTTTCCAAGTTCAGGGCGGCAAGGAGGATGTGGGCGCATATAATGAAGGAGAGATTCGGGGCTAAGAACCCGCGCTCCTGGTGGATGAGGTTCCACACCCAGACCGCAGGTTGCTCGCTGACCGCTCAGCAGCCCTACAACAACGTTGTCAGGACCACCACCGAAGCCCTGGCTGCTGTCCTGGGTGGAACGCAGTCGTTGCATACCAACTCACTCGATGAGGTGCTGGCACTGCCGTCGGATTCTGCTGTGAATATCGCGCTCCGGACCCAGCAGATTATCGCCGAGGAGACCGGGGTGATAAATACCATCGACCCGCTGGCCGGCTCCTATTTCGTTGAAGAGTTGACCAGTCGGATTGAAGAGAAAGCCTGGGAGTACATCGAGAAGATTGATGGAATGGGAGGCATGCTGGCGGCAATCGATACGGGTTTCCCCCAGAAGGAAATATCCGCTGCCTCCTATGAATACCAGCAGCGCGTAGACCGGGGTGAAAGGGTTGTCGTGGGTGTCAACAAGTATGCAACCGGTGAGGAAACACCGGTTGAGGTATTGAAGATAGACGAAAAGGTGGAGGCGGACCAGGTAAACAGGTTAAAGGAAGTGAAGAGGAAACGGGACAACCGGAAGGTAGGCCGGGCGCTGGACGAACTCCGTGGTGCCTGCCGGAACGGTAAAAACGTGATGCCTTTCGTGATTGAAGCGGTCAGGGAATATGCTACCGAGCAGGAGATTTGCGATGTCTACCGGGAGGTCTTCGGCGAGTACCGGGACCCGGGGTACTACTAGGTTCGAAACCGTGGAGGATATTGCTCAATGGCTCAGGAAAATATAAAGTCACGTAGAATACTGAGGGTACTGCTGGGCAAGCCCGGCCTTGATGGGCACGACCGGGGAATCAAGATTATCGCCCGGGGTTTTCGGGACGCCGGCTTCGAGGTGATATATACCGGCCTGCACCAGACCCCCGGGCAGATTGCCAGTGCAGCAGTACAGGAGGATGTTGACCTGGTGGGCCTGAGCTGTCTCTCCGGCGCTCACATGCACCTCTTCAGCAAGGTAGTCCGGCAACTGCGAGAGCGGGGTGGCGAAAACATACCCGTCATTGGCGGAGGAATTATACCTGCGGAAGATATTCCCGGACTGGAGGAAGCCGGTATCAGGAAGGTCTTTTTACCGGGGGATACAATCCTCGATATAGTGAAGTGGGTCAGGGAGAACATTGTCGAGTGAGGTATATTCATGGATGAGAAGAAGCTGTCAGATACGCCCGACCGGCAGTCAGGCCCCGGGCTCGTTGAGGTGTTTACGGGTAATGGTAAGGGAAAGACATCGGCAGCACTGGGGATAGCCCTTCGGGCAGCCGGACACGGAATGCGTGTCCACATCATCTTCTTTATGAAGGGAGACTATCCATACGGCGAGCGGGAAGCCTTCTCTCACCTGGTTAATGTTGATGTCAGTCACTTCGGACAGGAAACATTTGTTGACCCTTCCAATGTCAGAGCGGAGGAAATTGCCGAGGCAAAGCGGGGCCTGGATACAGCACGGGAAGTGATTCAGAGTGGTAACTACGATATTGTGGTGCTCGATGAGATAAATGTTGCCACTGCCTGGAAGCTGCTTGATATCGAGGAAGTACTGGAATTACTTCGAGACAAACCCCGGGATATCGAGCTGATACTTACCGGCAGGTACGCCGACCGTCGCCTGGTTGATGCCGCCGACCTTGTAACCGAAATGGTAAACCTGAAGCACCCCTATGACCGGGGGATACTCTCTCGGAAGGGCCTTGACTACTGAGAAGCAGGATGTTCTCCGGGTCAAAAAGCATTCGGATATTACCGACCTCTCATGTTCCCGTACTGCGTATTGCAGCCATCAGTCGCCGTACTTTCTCGGGGTCTTTCCGTCCCGGCTCAGCCTCAACACCACTGGCAAGGTCAATTCCGAAAGGATGAACGGTGTCAATGGCTTCACGGACGTTACCGGGTCCGATGCCGCCGGCAAGAAAAACGGGTACATCCAGCGCTTCGACCAGCTTCCGCCCGAGTGTCCAGTCGTTGACCCGGCCTGTCCCGCCGTAGCGGTGGTTTTTACCGGCAGACTTCATTAATGTGTCAATGAGGAGTACGCTGGCACCTGCTGCTGCCATGGATTCCGCGTAGTGAAGCTGCTGTGAGAAGTCGGCCTGTTCTTCGTTTACGGGAGGCAGGTGTCCCGCCTTCCATACTTCGCATGGCAGACTCTGGCTCAGCCTCCTGACCAGTTCGGGTGGTTCCTGCGCCTGGAGCTGTACTGCATACGGCTGCAATACTGATACCGTTTCCCGTATCTGCGTTTCGTCCCGGTTCAGGAACAGGGCAACTACGGGCAGTGAAGACTGCTCGCAGACAGGGCGTGCCTGCTCAATTGTCAGTTGACGCGGGGAAACGTCAATACCGACAATTACACCAATATAATCGGCTCCCGCTTCGGCAACCATACGGGCGTCCCCGACTGATGTGATACCGCAGATTTTAACCCTGATAAGGCTTTACTCCAGTTTATTCTCTTTCAGAAGTGAGTGTTTCCAGTACCATAATGTACTCTAGCAAAATATGCGGGTTCCGTCTAATTCCGAAGTTAGAATATAAGACCGCTGCCCATTAGTTGCAGGATGAACAGGCACAGGTCGGTAACGGCTTATAGTAATCCGTTAATAGCGGATTTAAGGCTACAGCCTTTTGACTTTCTTTTCGATTGCCCTGGCTATCTTTTCGTAGGAAGGAGGCGGTCCCGTCCGTACCTCTTTACCGTCGATAAACAGGGCATCATAGATACCCCATTCCAGGAAATTATCCCTGTTGAACGTGTCTATTTGCCGGAATACCACCCTGTCGCCAATCTCTGCGGCAGCCCGTTTCGCCCGTTCGAAGGTCAGGTTCTGAACAGGGCACCATCCGTTGATAAAACCGGTTACGGTTACTTTTCCGGGCGTGATTTCCGGGTTTTTTCGCTTTCGGATTAACCGGGGAGGGCTGGCATCCTCACTGAACGGTTTCCACACGAGCTGCTGAATACCTTGTCTGTCTGCCTTCTTGAATCCCTGCTTGCGGAACCATGAAGCCTTCATCCATATTGGCAATAACAGGCCCCAGGCAGTGATTCCCTTTGCCCCCAGCGCACGTGCATCGTTCTCGGCGGCCTGGAGAAGGGCTTTCCCCATGCCCTGCTTCTGGAAGTTGCCCCGCCCCTGCTTGTGACCGTGGACCCAGATGCAGTTTATGAAATACAGGTCACTGCCTTCCGCGAATGAAGTCTCCACGGGAGTGTACTGTATCATCCCCCCGACTTCTCCGCGTTCATCCAGCGCCAGTTTTACCCGCAGACCGTTGTCTTTCATCTTTCCGTACCAGATTTCCTTGTGGTTGCCCGCTTCCTTTATCTCGTCGGACCAGTCTTCAAGGCACAGAAAGTATAGCTTCTCATGTTCCGGGGACAAATCAATGATATCCATACACCCACCTCCCTGGCGTATATTGCCATAATGGTGGTACTAAGTATATCCTGTCCGCGTTCGATGTCAATAGTACCCTGCTCACCAATTTGTAATCGGGTAGAGCAGTTGTTCTGTGCCGGATATACGTGGGCTCGTGACTCCCAGGCTCTGATAAAGGCTACCGGTTCCTGCTGATGATGTCCCAGAACGCACCCCGTGCTCCCTGTCTGATAGCATCACTGAGTGCATCGTCGTCGGCGTAATTATAGTTGTCTTCATCCGATGGAGAAGCCAGAAAAAGGAAGCGCTGGTCGCCGGATACCATCTTGTGAATCAGTTGCAACGCATCGTTACCAAGGCCGGGGGACATGTAGAAAACAGGTTCATGGAGCCCGGTTTCTCCGTCAGGATACAGGCCTTCCTTAATTGTCCCTTCGGTTACGCACTGCGCCAGCGGAGTCCCGGGATAAACGCGCATACCAGCAGCTATACCCGTCAGTGGTATACCAAGTCGCCTGACTGAATCAATTGTAGTCCTGACCGTTTCCGGAGTTTCACCCGGACCGCCGACCAGTAAATCAAACATGTAGTTAAGGTCGTACTTCTTGAGGGTTTTCACTGTTTCTTCCACGTCGCTGACAGTATGCCCTCGACCCAGCCTGATAAGCTGCTCGTTGCTCAGGGAATCGACCCCGAAGTTAATGCCCTTGCAGCCTGCACGTTTCATCAGGGATGCCATCTTGGAATCAAATGGTACCGGTGAGCAGTAAGCGTACCATTGGATACTGTCTCCAAGACCCCCCTCTATAATGGCGCGGCATATGTTTTTGACATGGTCCGTAGTCCGGTTAAACTCGCTGTCACAGGTGTGAAACCAGGAAACTCCCTGTGCAAGGAGGTTCCGGATTTCCTGGACGATTGCAGCAGGAGGGCGGAGACGAACAGTACTTCCTTTAGCTACAACATCAGCACAGAATATACAGCGATCCGGGCAGCCACGCGTGGTCTCAATACCCACCATTGCTCCCTGCTCTTCATATTTCCGGTTGTTAAAAAGGTCACGACGGTGCGGGGGTATCTTCCGCAGGTCGGCATTTACCCTGTGATTGCGCATGATGGACTCACCTTCCCGGTAGACCAGGTTCGGCAGATGTGTGATGTTTTTACCGTCCATCAGGCACTTCACCAGGGCAGGCAGTGTCTCCTCACCGTCGCCGTAAATACCGGCATCTGCGCCGGTCAGTCTGAGGACAGCTTCGGGCATTACCGAGAAACCGACGCCGCCGAGAAGTATAAATGCACCGGTCAGCCGCCTGACTTCACTGACAAACTCACTTATCCAGGGAAGAAAAGACCTCCTGGTGGTAAAAGAGCAATCGTCCGTATTTCGTACCGTAAGGCCTACCAGTAAAGGGTCTTCTGCCTTGATTACGTTTGCCAGCGCCAGCCGCCAGTCCGTCTCAAAGACAAGGTCGAGAACGCGCACAGGTAAACCGGCAGTGACAAGTGATTCACCGGCATACTCCAGTCCTATCGGGCTGACCGGAGGCCTTATCACGTTAGTATTGATTAGAAGAGTAGTTTGTGACATAGCAGATTCACCTTTGCCAATAAATATAACTTATATTGATGGTATTTGGCTACCCTGTATCATAATATACCGGCATTGCTTGACACATACGGGTAAAGGTGGTAGGCTCGATTTCACAGTCCCCAGTCCTGTTTGGAGTGTTGTGGTGGGTAGTGAAGTATCGGGCATAAACCGGTTTTTGGAAAGGATGACTTGTGCGCGTATTACTCATCAGTACAGCACACCCGTTTGATGAGAACCCGCTTCCTCCGCTATCACTCGCCTATCTTGCCGGAGCCCTGGAGAGGGACGGCTTCGAGGTGCAGATTCTCGACTTCCTGGTAAACAGCTACCACCCCGTTAAAGTCAGGAAGAAGATTGAAGAATTTCACCCGCAGCTTGTCGGTGTCACCTGCGTCACAATGAACTACCCGCTGGCCACGAAGATGCTGCAGGTATGCAAGGAATCAGACCCTGCTGTCGTGACCGTTATCGGCGGGCCGCATGTCAGCTTTACGCTGGAAGATACCCTGTTGAAGTCGCCCTGGATAGATGTTGTTGTCATCGGTGAAGGTGATGACACAATCGTTGAGCTTGCCAGGGCAGTTGACGGCGGCAGCAGTGTTTCCGGTATTCCGGGTACTGCCTGCGTTGAAAACGGAAATCTGGTAACAACGGCTTCCCGCCTTCTGATTGAGGATATTGACAGACTGGATATGCCGGCACGGCACTTGATACCTCCGGCACGGTATCTTGCCCTGGGAACCCCGTGTACCATTATTACCAGCAGGGGGTGCCCGTACGGCTGCCGGTTCTGTTCGGCCAGCCGCATGTTCGGACGCAGGGTCCGTTTCCGGACACCCGGCCTGGTAGTCGATGAGATAGAGTCGATACGAAAAGACTACGGATTCCAGAACATCAATATCGTCGATGATACTTTTACGGTAAACCACAACCATGTCCGGGAAATCTGTGAGGAGATGCTGCGGCGTAATCTTGACATAACCTGGAATGCCTACGCTCGCGTGGATACCATCGATGAGGAACTGGCAATGCTGATAAAACGCGCCGGTTGCCACATGGTGCTGTTTGGTATTGAATCTGCAGATGAAGGAATCCTCAAGACCATCGGAAAGGGGATTACGCCCCGTGACATGAGGAGGGGAGTGAAGGCAGCAACAAATGCGGGGCTCGAGGTATTCAGTTCTTTTATCATCGGTCTTCCCGGTGAGAATGCAGATACCATCCTGACATCCAGGGCTTTTGCCTCGGAAATAAACGAAGACTACGGTGTCCAGTACGGGTATCATATGCTGGCACCGTTGCCGGGTACCGACCTTTACGAGAAAGCCGGTGACTACGGCATTCGTATCCTGACTGACGACTGGGCGCAGTTTGACGCGAATAGACCTATTGTCGAGATGCCTGGTATGACCTCGCAAATGGCACAGGACGCGATGGCTTTCTACGACGATGTTATCGATAAGGCCTGGCGGGAAGTCCACCGCAGGGCTGATGCCGGTGACACTTATTGTATCGCCCGCCTGGAGGGTAAAGAAAGCAGCGAGTTTATCTGGAGCCTGATACAAAAAGACGTAATAGAAGACCTGTATAGCCTGGAAGCAGTCAATGACCCCGGTAAAGCCGAAGGGGACCTTGTCCGGAACATTGCACAGGTACTGGGGCTGCCCTTTGACCTGGTCCGGCGACAGGTACGTAAACTGGTTGAAAAGGGTTTCCTGCGACTCACTCCGCAGGGTGACTGTGTACGCTGGGATTGGGGAAAAGGCCTGGAATAGAGCACAGGGTGGTTTTTCCCTTCGTTTACTACAGATACAGGCGTGTTCTACTGCTGGCGCACTTCTTCTGCAGTACCGGAGTCAGCGGATTGCCAGCGTATTGGTATACCCAGCTTGCGGAACTGGATAATCACCCAGATAAGTGTTAGTACGGCCGATAATCCGTCCGCTACGGGGAAGCCTGCCCAGAGTCCGGTCAGTCCGAATATCCGGGGGAGTATTAACAGGCAGGGCAGGAGGAACAACACCTGGCGCGCCGAGGCCAGTACCAGGGAAGGTAGCCCCCTGCCAATCCCCTGGAAAAAGAAACTCGATGATATTTGAATCCCGATAGCGAACAGGACGAGACCAAATATCCTGATAGCTTCACCGCCCACCTCGATGAATTCAGGGTCACTATTAAATATTGAAATTATGGGAGCCGGGAACAACAGCACGATGCCCCACCATAGTGTGCTCCATACGGTACTTGCCATACCTCCCTTGATAACAGTCTCACCAACACGCAGCAGCTTGCCGGCACCAAAGTTGAATCCTATCAGGGGCATCATACCCTGACCGATACCGACACACGGCATAAAGATAAAACTTATTGCACGAAAGATAACTCCCATCACAGCCAGTGGAATATCGCCGAAGGACGCCGCAGTCCTGTTGACCAGAATCATGACTATTGAACCTGCGGCCGACTGTACGATTGCAGCGATACCAACACGGTAGATTTCCTTGAGTATCAGGAAATTGGGCAGGAAATAATACGGACGGAAGCGGTACGAAGTCCGACCTGACACAAAATAAACGAGAAGGATGAGCACACCTATAGAGCGTGCTATCACTGTGGCAGTCGCCGCACCGGCTACTCCCATCGCCGGTATCGGACCGACGCCGAATATCAGGATAGGGTCCAGTATGATATTCGTAAGGGCGGATACTATCATAACTGCACTGGCAAGTATCGGGTTCCCTTCGGCCCTCACGATTGTGTTGACAACTATCGGGAAAAAGGCCAGAATTGCGAATGTTGCCAGTACCGACATATAATCCATCGCCGGAGTGAGGATTGCACCACTTGCCCCGAACAGTCGTAGAATACCCTCCAGGTTTGGCAGACAGATGGCCGTCATCAGAGCGCCTATCAGGAGCGTAATACCCAGGGTTACACCGGCAACGTGGTTGGCGCCTTCATTATCGCCGGCACCGAACCGCCTGGCGATAAGAGACGCAGCCCCGGCACCGGTACCTATCGAGATAGCGTGGAATATCATCATCAGCGGGAAGACGATTGCCAGTGCGGCAAGTGCTTCGGGACCAAGTCTTCCGACAAATATGGCATCGACGATGTTGTAGCTTGATGCCACCATCATGGAAATAATCGTTGGGGTTGAAAAACGGACAAGCAGCTTCCAGATCGGGTCCTGGCCCATTGCCTGAATTCTCTCTGCTGACTGTACTCTCAAATGCTTGCTCCGCTGCCCGATTTGTATGAGAGTTTGTTGCTGACAGGGCGTATATAGAAGACAAGTATAGCAGATGCCGAAAGGCAAGCTCCAGATGAGTCGTACGGAACGAGGATAATGCTGTTGTCTGAGTTAAACGGTTTAGGTTTATGTATGTTTCAATCAGGTGAATTACCGGGGTTTCCATTACGCAGGCTGGAATAGTATTTTCCTGCTTCTTCACGAATGAGTACCAGGGCATGTTCAGTTGAAAGATTACCGTGCCTGACCTCATCCACCCAGGGAACGAGCCTGGTAATTAACTCCGGCATACACCTGCCTATGGGTGGTACATCCAGCGGTGTCAGGGACTCACCGGTCCGGATCTCTTCAGCCGAGAGGCTGCCGAGGAAGATGTCCCGTAATGCCAGTGCCGGGGAATTATCTGCGGCATTAAAGAGATGGCAGAAATGGAGCCTGCATGCAATCGGTCGAAACTCGTATATCGGGCACTGGTTGAACTGAGGGGCATATAGTTCGCAGCCGATATCACGGCAGCACTGCCCGCCACAACGAAGGCAGACGCCCTCTTCCCGGTCAAATTTGCCCAGTTCGGTTACAGCCGTGATGACTTCTTCACCGTAGAGCTTCAGCAGCTCGCTATCGGTGACCAGGCATAGCTGGATAAGATGGTCGGCACGTTCAATAAAGGAGGTGATTGCTTTCTGCAGGTTCATAGTTGCATTGTAGCCGCTTGTGGGGGTGATTATCAATTTTAACGGTAAACCGGTGAGCCGCGTTGTCKCGACAGCGAGAACACATTTRCTGCGGGAGGAACAGATGGCAGGATAGAGCAGCTATATGAAACGGCTAGTCCTGCAGGTAAATGGTTACRCCCTGTTCTTTAAGCCGGGGAATGCAGTTCTGTACTGACTCCTCATCCAGTGGATTTCCTCYGAGCCAGAGCCACGAAGGACTTGGCAGAGATTCCAGGGACGAGATATCGTCAATCAGGTTGCCATCGAGGAACAGCGTGGTGAGGTACGGCAGGCCGGCCAGTGGTGATATATCCGTTATCCGGTTGTTGCCCAGGTCAAGGGAAGTCAGGCTGGTTAAAGAGGCCAGGGGTGAGATGTCAGTTATCTTGTTGTTACCAAGGCTGAGTGAGGTCAGGTCCGTCAGTGATGCCAGCGGCGAGATGTCCTGTACCTGGTTGTTGCCCAGGCTGAGTGATGTCAGACTGGTCAATGATGATAGGGGAGACAGGTCCGTTATCCGGTTGTTGCTCAACCTGAGGGTCTGGAGACCGGTTAATGCTGCCAGGGGTGCAATATCGCTTATGAGGTTATTTTCCAGGTAAAGGGTGGTCAGTCCGGACACGGATGCAAGCGGGGAAAGGTCGCTTATTTCGCTGCTGCTAAGGTCGAGTGAAGCAAGATTAGGAAATGAGTTCAGAACGGAGAGGTCATCCACGGGATTGTTTCGCAGGTTCATTGTGGTGACATCGGTGAGAGGGGCCAGCAGGGAAATATCACCGGTATAGTCGGCATTCAGTAATGATGCGCTGAGATTTGAGGAAAGGACAGCCATAACTGCCAGACAGGAAACCAGTACTATAGAAGTAACCAGCCTGGAAGTTCGCATCCTGCCAACCATGTGCTGTCCCGGGATTGCCATTTCTGACCCTTGTCCTCCGTCCTGTGAGATTCTTTTAGTGCTAAAGAAATTATGCACAACACGGCATAAAGATATTCTAAAGGCTTGGCTGTATTATCTAAAAGTTTTCTAAAACACTCTAAAGATACAGAAATTCGCTGGAGGATGTTGACATCAGCGGGTTACTATCCGGCAGTAAACGTATGCCTGTATGAAAATGACCGGTGGAGACCGGTAAGGTGTCCGGGTACTATCCGGCCTCTGCAGTCATGCGTCTTTTTCTGTATGGTCCTCGGGAATGAGTCGAAAAATCACTGATTTTTGTGGATGGCGGTATAATCGGTTTACCCGGGCTGATGAGTTCCTGTTGCCAGGCGCATTGAAGGCATTGCTCATAGCAGCCATCGGAATCGGATGTGGTGAAAACATCACCGGAGCAGCGGGGACAACTATTAAGTCGCCAGTGAAGCATTCTGTCACCTCTGTGTTTGCAGTATAAATGCCAATAGTCCAAATAGTAGCATCAAATATGCTGAAAGTCAATAGTACTATCTGTATTATGTTTAGAATCAGGGGCAAACAGGACTCATCGGCAAGGATGGAATGACATATGGCATATTACTAATCACCCGGGGTAATAATGTACTAGTACTTTTAGGAAATCTTTAGGATTGGTATCAGTTTGTTTACCCTTTATTTATGTGACAGGTGCTCAAATGTAATAGCGTGCTTGAAAGAACATGCCGTACAAATGCCTTTACATTTGCATTTGAGCATGAGTAACTGCACCCACGGAGGTGGAATGTGAGTAGAACTAGGATGAATAAACAGAGAATTCTCCTGGTTGAGGACGAACCTGTTATCGCTCGTGTCTGTGCACGTATACTTGCTGCCGACGGACTGTGCGTGGATATCGCCAGGGACGGGAGTGCAGCCAGAACCATGGTAAATCGTGCCCGGTATGACATGTGCCTGTCCGATATCATGATGCCGGGTGTCAGCGGTATTGACTTCTACGAGTACCTGGTAGAAGAGCAGCCGATGCTCGCAGAAAGGGTAGTATTCATGACCGGCGATACTCTCAGTCCAAAGACGGAGAAATTTCTTTCAGAAGCCAGTAGACCATACCTGCCCAAACCATTCACCCCGGCTGAACTCAGGCGTATGGTTTTCAAGATCCTTCGACAGGAAACGGTATCGGTTTAACCCTCCGATGTAACAGGGATACCAACTTCAGTAAACGATTACTGCTAATCCGGAAAACCTGCCATACTTGGAGTTGTACGTGATATTACGGGAAGGCTGAAGTCAGAAACTGAGCTAAAAGTGCATAAAGAGCTGATTGACCATATCCTTATCAACATGTCAAGTGCGGTACTTGTACTTGACTCCACCATGCATGTTATTCTGACTAACCGGGCGTTCTGTGATACCTTCCAAATGGAAGAGGAGCATGTAACCGGAAAATCCTTGGAGACAATGCGCGAACTGCATACACTGGCCGCACCGATTAAAGAAGCCCTTGCGAGTGAAAAGACTGTCAGCGGGTTCGAGTTTCACCGCCACCTGGTGAGTGATATAAAGATATTTGTTGCCGATATCATCCCCATATACAACAACGAGGTATTGCTTGTTATGCGGGATGTGACTGAAGAACGGGAAAGAATGGAGAAATTGTATTTCACCGACCGGCTGGCCTCAGTCGGCGAAATGGCTGCCGGTATTGCCCATGAGATTAATAATCCGCTGACAGGTATTATTGCTCTTTCGCAACTCCTTGTTGATAGTGAAATTCCTGATAATATAAGACGGGACCTGCGGGATATTAACAAGGAAGCACAAAGAGCCGCGACCGTTGTGAAGAACCTGCTTATTTTTGCGCGCGGCAAGAACAGTGTGCGGGGACCCGTTCAGATAAACGGACTGACAGAAGAGGTACTCCGGTTAAGAACCTATGAAGATAATGTGAATAATATCAGGATTATAAGAGATTTTACTGCCGACCTGCCGGACGTCATGGTTAATCCTTCACAGATACAGCAGGTCTTGCTGAACGTGATACTGAATGCTGAACAGGCTATGAAGGAAGCCAATGGCAGTGGTACACTCCTCGTAAACAGCCAGCGTGTCAATGGGCATGTCAGGGTCTCCTTCACTGATGACGGACCGGGTATTGATAAGAATACCCTGGCAAGGATATTTGACCCGTTTTTCACCACCAAAGAGGTGGGCAAAGGTACCGGGCTGGGCCTGAGTGTCAGCTATGGAATAATTACTGCTCACGGCGGACGGATACGGGCTAAAAGCTCTCCCGGACATGGTGCTACCATAACGATAGACCTGCCATCTGCAAACGTATAGCCCAGGTAAAGAAGGAATAAGAGGTATACAGGGATGGTGACAGGAGAAGAAAAGACAAGTATCCTGATCATTGACGATGAGGTGGGTATCAGAACAGCGCTTCTCAGGAAATTTACTTCGGAAGGCTACCTGTGTGACGAATCCGGTAATGCCGGTGAAGCCCTGGAGAAACTGAGAACCAGACCCATAGACCTGGTAATACTGGACATCAGAATGCCGGGCAGGTCAGGTAATGAACTCCTGATTGATATCAAGCAGGACTATCCCGATACCGCCGTAATAATGTCTACGGCTATTGCCGATACTGACATTATCATTGAGTGTATGAGGGAAGGGGCTAATGACTATATTGTGAAGCCTTTCGACCTTAGCGAGATTACGTTGAGTGTTAAGAAGGCACTGCGGACAAGAGAACTTGAACTGAAGGTTAAGGAGTACCAGCAGCAACTGGAGCAGAAAGTAGAAGAACAAACGAGAGAAATCCGCAGTATCTTCCTGGGTGCAATTGAGTCCCTGGTGGTTGCACTGGAAGCCAAGGATGGGTATACCGCCGGCCACTCCAGACGGGTGACAGAGATGGTACTTAAGCTGGGTCAGATACTGGGCCTGTCAGACGATGAAATGGAGGACCTGCGCTGGGGAGCCTTGCTTCATGATATCGGTAAGATTGCGATTGACCCTGCTATTCAGAACAAGGTGACCAAGCTGACTCCGGCAGAATATAACTCAATAATGGCTCATGCACGGGAAGGCTCTCGAATTGTAAAACCACTCACTAACAAGACAGTAGTTGATATGATAGCACATCACCACGACCACTTTGATGGTGAAGGTTTTCACCAGGATGTTACCGGTGAGCAAATCCCGCTGGGGGCCAGGATAATTGCGGTGGCCGATACATTTGATGCCATGACCAGTGACCGCCCGTATCGGGTCGCCATGTCTGCTGAGGAATCGGTGGCTGAAATCGAGCAGTGCGCGGGAACTCAACTTGACCCCGTCGTTGTCAAAGCCCTGCTGGAGATAACCGGACTTCAGCAATCACTTTCCGGCTCCACTTTAACTCCATCTGCATAGATACCACCTGGCATCATAACCGGTCGTCACTGCTCCTAATTAGCACCTGGTCTATCTCTTCAGGAAGTTGATTACGGTTATCAAGGGTGGTTTCAAACACCTGCGTATTTACTCCCAGTCGGGGTAAAAAATCAGGGAGGAGCCCTTTTCGGATGACCAGGACACAGTTCTTGACTTTACCTGATGCGGCCTGTTCAATGACTCCCGCAAATCCCTCACCGGCAAGTTCTATTGGACCTATTTCATCGACAAGCAGTATGTCCGCGGTAATTCCCCTGTCTATTGCCTGATTGCCGAAGTCTATACCTGCAGGGCTGAAAGAGAACCGTGCGGTGCGGGGTCCCCCGAATATCATACTCGTACTGGCCAGGAGCACTGATTCACCAGTCCCGATGTCTTCAACTTCAATATCGTCTTTCGGGGTTTTACGCGTGATGATACCGCCGCAGCTGCAGCCCCGGCTCCGGGCCAGTCCAACCACTTTTTCGCAGACGGTGGTCTTACCGGTGCCTATGGCACCGGTAACAATAACAATCATGGTTCCGGTTAAAGTCCGGACGTAATCGCCAGGATGCTAACTCCCCAGCAAGCTAATACTGTGGATGCTGTTACCGCATAGTAAATGGGTGAGCGTTTTAACGCCGGATGGGTAATTGCCGATAGTTTTATGCCTGCCAGGAAACCCAGGGGCAGAAATACGGCAGAGAAAGCAGCCTGCGCCACACCCTGGTTGGCGATAAACTCACCGGCAGTGAATACCACGCGGGCGTAGAGCGGAGCATTCATGACGTATATGGCAAAATAGACCCAGGCTGTGGCAGTGACCAGGCCGACCAATGCTCCAGCGCCAATCCCGATGAAAGCATTCTTCGCTAATCGGTTCATCAGGAATAGTGCCACCAGGCCGAAAGCCAGCGATTCAAAGAATATCGCCATAGCCGGGTTTACGATATGGATGCTGGCAACAGGTAAAGAGAACAGCCAGACATCGAGCAGCTTGAACGAGGCAGCCACAATACCGATACCGGGCAGCATAACCGGTTTACGGTAAATTGCCAGGGCTGAAGCCATGACAGCCACCCCGATACCGCTCATGATAGCGCCTTTATTCGGGAAGATAATCATGTGCAGGAACCCGCCCAGTGTGGCTTCCATGAATCCCCAGACAGAACCGAATACCAGGACTCCGATGATGAGACGGAGCAGACCTCGTAAGTTATCAGACCTGTTTTGTGTTATTTCTGTCACTGTTTTTCCCCTTATACTGTTCTTTTCTCTTGTCTGCCGATTGCTGTTGAGAAATTGATACGGTAGTTTTGTCGTCAAACAGCCTCTACACGACAGCGGACGTTGCGGTGCATGGGTGTCCCCACGTGGTCTCGATGCGTATTTTTTGTTAACCGGTTGATATTGACGCCATATTTCACACCGTCGTAGACAAGTCCGAACCCGTGGGGAATAATGACGTGTCCCTTCCTGGTGTCCGGTGAGATTTCCACTTCAATCGTCTCTTCCCCTGCTTCGGTGGTAACCCTGACAGTCTGCCCGTCAGTGAAAGCCAGTTCCTCGGCATCCGCAGCATTCATGGCCAGGGTGCAGTATCGCCTGCCTTCGTTCCATGCCGGGTCCCGCATGCTCGTATTGGCATTCATATCCATGTGACGTCCTGCCATGAGAATCAGGGGGAACTTTTCATCAGGTTTGAGCCCTTCTTCTTCATCGGCAGGATTGATTTGTTTTATCCAGTCCTCAACCTCGCTGGTATAGAGCTGGATTTTGCCACTTTTTGTAGCCACTCCATCAATATTCTTAGCAGGGTCACGTTTGCCGATAAGTACCCCTTCGGGGTGGTCAATAGTAGCCTGATACAGCTCCAGGCCCTGGTCCGGTCCGGCGGCAAAACCTACCTTAACAGCTTCGTCCTGCTGGGCCGGAGACCTCTGCAGAAATGCTGTGAAATGGAGGGAAAGGTGAGCAGAGCCAACAGCTTTTCCAAGTGTCTTGGCAGCGATAAACTGGACGACTTTTCCACTCTCGGGGTTTGCTGATACATGGTCCATTAAGGCGTCCCGGTAGTCCCTGAGGTTACCGCTTTCGGCTGTCTTGTAAAGTGATTCGGGAAGTTCGGGAATAAGGCCCATGGTATCAGCCAGGAGGGTGAACATCTCACCGCCTTCCTTTTGCTCTCCTTCCGCTTCAACAACCGGCGGTCTTATCCGGCTGTAAATATCCGAGAAACCTCCACCGGGGTTGCCGTCCCATGATTCGTAGGCTGTTTTTGATGGAAGAACGTAGTGAGCAAGAGCGGCGGTTTCACTCATTGCAATATCGCCGACAACCAGCAAGTCAAGCTTGCTGAATGCCTCTTCATAAGCTGTCGTGTCGGCGTACGAGCGCAACGGATTAGCCGCAAAGTTGAACACAGCCCTGAGCCGGTCAGGATGGTCACTCAGTATCTCTTCCTGTATCACATTGGGCGGGAACATCCCGTTGATGGCGGGAATACCTGTTACCTTCGTCCACCATGTACCCGGGTCCTTGGGGTCGGAGTAAACACCTCCAGCCGCAATGTAGTTACCACCCGGTACACCGATGCGACCGCAGACAGCCATCAGGACCACCAGGAGATAGGATACCAGCGCACTGTGCCGGTTCATCAGTACTCCAAGGTCATCGTGAAGGCAGGAACGCCGCGTAGCGAACTCCCTGCAGACCGTAAACACCTGGTCGTAGTCCAGTTCGCAGACCTTCAGCGCAGCTTTGACATCGAAATCAGCAAACCACGGCAGTATCTCATTGAACCCTTCAGTGTGCTTGTTAATATATGCTTTGTCATGCCACCCTTCGTTGAGGATGATGGCAATCATCGACTTTACCATGAGTGCGTCGGTGCCGGGACGGATTGGCAGATGGATATTCGCTATCCTGGCTGTTTCCGAAAGCCGGGGGTCCACCACGACAAGAAGCTGGTCCGGGTCTTTGGACATTTTCAGTAATTTTCTTCGTGACTGAGAGTAATTATGACTCATCAGGGGATTCTTGCCGATTAGCACCAGCATATCGCTATTATCATGGTCGGATGCGAACATAAAACCCTGGTTACCCATTGTCAGCCCGTGTGCCCAGTACCGTCCCGAAAACTCCTGGTTAGCGGCTGAGTATTGATACCGCGAGCCAAGCCTGCGGACAAGCCGGATGAGAAAAGGGTTACCATAGGAATTAAACTCACCACCACCGACCAGTGAGGCTAAAGCCTGTGGCCCATGTTGATTGAGTATGTCCTTGAGTTTCTCCGCAATCTCACTGATTGCCTGGTCCCAGGATACCCGCTCGAATTTGCCTCCTACCTTCTTCAGCGGATAGAGCAGCCGGTCGGCATTGTGCTGGTGATAGGCAACATTCGTGCCCTTCCGGCAGATATATCCTTCACTCGCCGGGCTATCCTTGTCCGGGCGGACCTTAATAATGCGGTTGTCTTCGACCTGGACTTCCAGTCCGCAGCCGTTCCCGCACAATACACAGGCCGTTTTCTTCCATGTCATGTCCCGTTACCTCCGTTCAGTCATATCCCCAGATTGCATAAGTATCATCAGTGGCTCTATTGTAAACCCGGTGCTTTGTTATATTTATATAAGGTAGGGTGCTTTACCCTGGCACCCCTGGCAGATTTCACCGTCACTTACCGGATAGCCTTCTCCGCACGACGGACAGACAGTAAAAGCACCTCGATGTTGCCCTCTGACCGAGTCCATGTCAACCTTCACTTCCTGAACACCGAATATTGAATTATGGGCACGCGTAATCTCATCTATCAGGGCGTCGAAGTCCTGCTCTTTCTTGGGTTTCAGTTTGAAAAAGAAGGTCTTGAGTTCCGGCCAGTCATCGAGCTTACGACTGTCCACGTAAACACGGACACCGTTACCCGAATACTTTTCGAACAGGGAAAGAGCAAACCTTCCGATGTTGACAATCCTTAACCAGCCGTTACCTACCGTGCAGGGTGTCAGGATTTGAATAGCATCCGGAAGACATGCTCGGGTCTCGCAGATGGCATCAAAAAACTCTCCTTCCGGGAGGTTCTGATTTGCCAGGCTTACCATGAACCCGCCAATCACCATTCCCGGCGCAACATGCCCATGGAAGGATTTAATCATCTCGATATATTCATCGTAGGTATGTCCGCAAATGGTGATGTCCGGAGTAGCAGTATCCCTCATTCTTTTTTCAAGACCTCCGTGAATACGGCTAGTTTAGTCCGTGTGAAAAACCAGCCTTTCATACTATCCCGGCTACGTTATTATTCTGCGTCTTTGGGTATCTGGAGGAAGGGAGGAAGCGCCGGCTCATGCCGCAGGTCGGTCAGTACCGGGTACCTGAATCCGGCCTTGTGTGTTTCCTCAAGACTGCCGATAACAGCCTCGGCTTTTTCCCACGGAATGGTAAATATCAACTCATTGTCCTGCGTTCCGCCAAAGACCCTGTCACCGCCACTGGGCAGAACAAACTGGCACTGGTTGCTTGTGGTAGTGCGGGCAACGATATCGCCACAGTCGCCAAAGCCGGTAGCAATGGCCGATACACCGTTGTCGGCACTCCTTGAGGCTGCCTGGGATAACCGCATTGCCTGGGCGGAATTGACGTACAGCAGTAAAAGGTCCGGTTCAAAATCAGCCATTTCGATTGGTGCGATAAGCAGGTGACTGTACTTGCCCGTTTCGAGACGTTTTGCAGGTTCTTCATTGGGCCGTTCCCCGATGAAGCCCATGGTAGAAGCCCCACCGACACAGCACTGGTCATCTTTCCCGATAGCTACCGCCCAGCGGAAACGGCGGGCAATGCCATAGCCCTGGCACAGTGTTATCTGGTACCCCATATCACGCACCGGTATCCGGACTCTCTCCGGCAGTTCACTCTCCGATTTGCAGAGCTTGAGAGCCAGGGGAAAAGTCTGAGGTCGAACATAGGTATTGAGCATGTCGTTCATCTGTTTCGTGTCCATCTATCTCCTCCATTGCCGTATGATGTGATTATAATAACCGGCTTACCGGGTATTATCCGGTCAAGCTATTGTGCTAAATCACTTGTGCTGTCCGCACACCTAGCGTGTGCAGGAACTCCTCGACACGTTCCGGGGCACCGTCTATCTGCATCTTCCGTGCAAGTTTACTGCGCTCATCCCGCTTGACTGCAAGGAAAGTCGCCCATGCTTCCGGTGATACCGTCACCGCGACATCGGGGTCATCTTCCTTACCTTCCTGTAAAAACCAGCCTTCACCATCAAAGGACAGGGTGTACGGTCCGCCGGGTATGAAATTTATTTGCCAGGATGATGGTCGTGACAGTTTCCTGCCCCGCCTGTTCAGTGAAGCTGACAGGGTACTCACTGCCAGCTCGGGGTGTACAATTTCTCCCGGTAACGGTGGCGGCATAACATATTTCATGCCCCAGGTCCCTAATGATTCCACCACGGGGAGGAGGTCCTGTCCTGCCGGTGTCAGTTTGTACCAGACTTCACGCTGGTCCTGTCTTTTTTCGCGTTCAATAACACCGGTCTCCTCCAACTTGCGAAGTCTGAGCGTTAACCATTTTGGAGAAAGGTTGCTTGAGTAGTGGAGCAGGTCGGTGAAACGCTGCGGTTTGCGGAGGAGGTCACGGATGATGAGTAAAGACCACCTGTCGCCGACTACCTCGAGTGCATGTACAACAGGGCAATAATGACCGTAGGTTCTTGGCATGAGAATATCTTTCTATAAGCCAGTTACTAAAAGATAGTAAATAGTAGTACGCATTGCATCATAAGTCAAGTTTGTATCCGGTTTATCGGGGATGTGGACAAAGTAACCGGGATATGAAGCAGTATTAACAGGCTAGCCCCGGTCGGTAATTCGTGGTACGATATTTGGTATAAAGGATTAACCACCCTATTTCGGGAGTGTTTGAGCGTAGCCCAAAACATCGACCATGTTCTGAATACTCCAGCCGCCTGTAATTGCAGAAGGCATACTAGTGCCGGGATTGCCGAATCTAATCTTGTGCAGCGCTTTGCACGGATTCGGTGTCCTTCGGACTTACCGCATGCTCCACCTCCCCGCCACACTTCGTCGAAGTAAGATTGCGATATGTATAGATATTCAACTGCATATATTGTTATGAGACGGAAAGTATACTAACCTGTGCGTCCATTGTCAACCCTGTACTGTCAGTCTCGAAGAAACAGGGAAGCTCTGAATAGACAAATCAAAGAAATCTGGTTATGACTTGTGCACACGTTCTGTTTGATTCTTCTTCGCCGAATGGTGCAGAATACTACGGCATAGTCCATAAAGGGAAAACCTCAAGAAGGGCTGCTGTGAAGGAGAAATGAAACCGGATTGCAGGGCATGCAGACAAATTGAAAAAGATGCCGGGTTCTCACTTCAGACGTTTCCCGATGAAGGCGTATGCGTCCGTGTGTCCGATATGCGGACGGATGAACCGAAAAACAGGTTGTTCGTTCAGCAGGTGACAGGGAAGAACGGAGTGCTGGTTACGGGAATTCCACGCATCGTGAGTGCTGCGTCGGACTGTGCGCAGTCGATGACTGACCGGGAATTATTTTCACCGCTCGGTCTCGCGGAGATGAAACGAGTGCTGCCACCTGCCGATGCTGCATATCTCGATAGTACATATGCCTTAGACTTCGTTCTTACCAGGCATGAACGTTTCCACGCTGCATGGCTCGACTACAGAGCAGTAGCACTCGGGAGAAAAGATATCCCCACCGAGCAGCATGACCTGCGGATGGCGGAGAGACGCCCTTCGGAGACAGATGATTTCACCTGGGCGTTTGCGTGCTACCATGATGAACCGGATGTGCCTGCAAAGAGACTGGCTCAGTTCGGATTCCGCTGCGCTTCTATTGCAGTAATGATGTGGAACGGCAGTGAAGATATTGCAGTTCTAGGCGTCGAAACAGAAGAAGCACTCCGGGGACAGGGTTATGGTCTTGCTGCTGTCTCGGCAGCGACTCAGTGGATTCTGGAGCAGGGGGCAGTTGCCTGGTACGGAGCCTATACCGACAACATAGCGTCGCTTCGCATAGCCAGGCGGTTGGGGTTCTCGCCGGTCTGTCAGTCGTTCAGAGCGTGAGTAGGGCTGGGGAGCAACACAACCGGAGGTACCATGAAATCAAAGCAACAGCTTCTGATTCTGATTGGCGGTCCGCCCTGGGTTGGCAAGACAACCTGCGCGCGGGAGGTGTTTTTGTCTCTGGAGAATTCGGCGTGGCTGGACGGTGATGACGTCTGGCGTGTCAATCCGTTTTCCGTGGAAGACCCACGACTTCGGAATAGTGACAGAAACATGTCCTTTGTCCTCCGGACCTACCTTGAATCCCGGTTTGATTACGTGATATTTTCGTCAGTGGTACTTACGGACAAACAGATTACGGATGGTATTCTCGATGCTATTGGAATTGAAGGCTACGACATGTTGTTCTTCATGCTTGCCTGCTCTCACAGCACCCTCGAGGCCAGAAGTGCCCGGCGGGACAATGTGGCCAGTCCGGAATCCCGGTTCACACGTGCAGCCAAAGAACAGGATGCAATACACATTGACACGACAGAGATGACACCTGTTGAAGTCTCAGGAAAGATTTTGAGCGTAGTCCGTAATCCTGAAAAAGCTGGTTACATGCCCCGGTTGCGGTGATAGAATTTCCCTTGTTTCTGGAGTATTAGGTGGTCTGACCATCTAATCTTGAGTATATGGTCGGGGCGGCCGGATTTGAACCGGCGACCACCTGAACCCCATGTAGCCCGTAGAAAAGGCGGAGGCCGCTTGCCTCCTTTCCTTGTCTGGATTATAGGAGAGGCTATGGTGGAAGTCAAGCAAATGGCTGACATTGCACTTTTAGATGATTTGTGTGCTCTCTTCACCGCTTGACATCTTCGTGGCCCAGTCATAGACTATGGACACTGATCCAGCACGGGGCGTAGATCGCGGTCAGGGAAAGGGGACCCAACGACCATGAAGTATCGAAAACTCGGAAGAACCGGCCTGGATGTTAGTGTCATCGGATTGGGTGCCGAGTATCTATGGGATTTTAGCCTGGGGAAACCGGCTACGCTTGAGACTGTCACGTCCGTGGTCGATGAGGCTGTCGGCAACGGAGTGAACTACATTGACGTCCCCCTACCTGCCCCGGGGGTTAGAAAGAACCTGGGCATAGCCTTCCAAGGCAGGCGTCAGGAAGTGATGATTGCCGGCCATCTGGGAGCTATCCTGGAGAACAACCAATATACCCCACACAGGGAAAAGACGTTGTGCCAGGAGTTCTTCGATGACCTTCTGGTGAGGTTACAGACAGACTACATCGATGTGCTCATGCTGCACTGCGTCGACGAACCAGATGACTATCACAAGGTCTTCGACCCCGAAGGTCTGCTGGGAGTGGCCCAGCGGCTCCAGAAAGAGGGGAAGGCACGATTCGTCGGAATGAGCGGCCACACCGTGCCGGTGGCCCTCAAGGCGGTAAAGAGCGGATACATCGATGTACTGATGTTCCCGGTGAACGCGGCGACGGACGCTCTGCCTGGTGACATTAGATTCGAGACGACGTGGGAGCCAGGCACCTTTCAGAAGGCCGATGCGTTGCAGGAGACGACCTCACCGACACGACAAGACTTGTACCACACCTGTGCCGCTGAGGGCGTTGCCGTTGTTGCCATGAAGCCTTACGCTGCCGGCCGGTTGTTCAATCCCGAGAATCCGAGCTCCATTGTCCTCACGCCGGTGCAGTGCGCAAGCTATGCACTATCACAACCCGGTGTCACTTGTATTGTGCCTGGCTGCAAGAATGCTGACGAGATGAGGGCAGCGCTGGCCTATTTGGATGCGACCGACGAACGGAAAGACTACAGCGGCATCGATGCGAATGCCTTGTGGAAGCTGCGGGGGGCCTGTATGTACTGCAACCACTGCTTGCCTTGTCCGGAGGCCATAGACATCGCTGTCACAACGCGAATCACCGACACGGGCAGCTACAGATTGGACGGTACCGTCGCCGCGCAGTATGAATCACTCGCTGTTCAAGCCTCGGCCTGCACCGAGTGCGGTGTCTGCACAGACCGTTGTCCATTCGGAGTGGACGTCGTTGCCAACATGAGGCGGGCTGTGGAGTTGTTCGGCAAGTAGCCGTTCAGGTTCGTAAGCATCTGGACTTTGCTATCATTGAGTTCCGCGAGATGAAGATGCAGTCGTCATTGGAGAGGGCGCTCAAGCACAAGGAGATTCTAGGGGCGTAGAGGCTCACCACTGACTGCAGGTCGTTACACATTCTGGCTGATTGTGTAATAGTGCCCCTGCTAAACTGCTCCATCCTGCCGAAGAAGAGACGAAAATCGGCTTACCAGCAAGTTGACATTGCAGATTTGCTATGGTAGATTGCTTGTGATTACGATGCTAGACCAGTTTTCGCAAAACTACTAGCACAAGTCAATACTATTCATCTCCTATGTTTTTTACCATGCTGCGAGGTAAGTTACCCGGAATTAGGCAGCTACGACAGTCGATGTCTTTTGTAATGAAATAAGCTGAGAAAGAGAGTATCAGGTAGGTCTTACCTGGAGATATCAGTGTGCTGGGGGGGGGGGTAGAGAACGACGGTCACCAGCTTGATTGTCAGTGTTACCCCTTCCGTGTGCAGAGTCCGTGTGTAATTGGGGATAGTCTGATTGCGTCGGGCTGAGTGGTAAGGCTCACTTGAAATAGAACTGGAAGTGAATACATGCGTAACTACGTAACCCGAAGGATACTCCTGATGATACCCACCCTGCTCGTTGTCACTATTGTGGTATTTCTCCTGATTCGCCTGATTCCCGGTGACGTGGTAGACATGATGGCGATGCAGCATGTACGGGAGCAATCAACGGGTATGGAAGACGCGGCGTTGGACGCCGATGCTATTAGAGAAATGCTGGGGCTGGACGTGCCACTGCATATACAGTATGTGCGCTGGATAGGAGTGGCGCCGCAAGAAGACGGCAGCTTTGGTGGTTTATTACAGGGTGACCTTGGGACGTCCCTGTGGACCAAGAAGCCTGTTATCGAGAAGATAGCAGCCAGGATTCCGCGCACATTCGAGCTTGGTTTCCTGGCTTTCATTATAGCCCAGCTGGTAGCCTTCCCCGTGGGCATAATCTCGGCAGTAAGACAGAATAGCTGGGCTGATTTCCTAGGGCGCAGCTTCGCTATAATCTCGCTGGCCACCCCTGCCTTCTGGCTGGCGACGCTGATTATTGTCTTTGGCTCGGTCTATTTGAAGTGGTCACCGCCCGTACAGTATTTCCGCATAACCGAGAACTTTGGGCAGAACATTCAGCAGTTTCTCATTCCGGCCATCCTGGTGGGCACGGCCATGTCCGCAACAACCATGAGGATGCTGCGTACCACTATGCTAGAGGTACTGAGGCAAGACTACGTACGCACGGCCTGGTCGAAGGGACTGAAAGAGCGTATTATTGTTATCCGCCATGCCTCCAGGAACGCGATGATGCCGGTTATCACGATAATTTCAGGACAGATACCTATCATGTTTGGCGGGGTGGTAATCATGGAGCAAATATTCGGCATTCCGGGTATGGGACGTCTCTTCCTCGATTCTATCTTCAGGAGAGACTACCCTTATGTCAGTGCACTGAATATGATTTTCGCCGGCTTTGGTCTGATCCTGATACTCCTATGTGACCTGAGCTACGCCTGGCTGGACCCCAGGATTAGGGCTAAGGCGTTCAAATAGAGGGAGACAGCTAAATGAGTCAAGACACAGGAACACTGGAAGCAAGCGGAGGGGGAATGGACCGGGAGAAGAAGAACCGGGTAATTACGTTTCTCCGTCGTCTGGTCAGGGAGAAACCTCTGGGGACCGTTGGCGGAATCCTGGTACTGCTTTTATTCCTGACGGCCATGTTCGCCGACCTGGGATGGCTAGGTATGCCCAATGTAGGTCTCGCCCCTTACCCGTACCGGGAGCTTCATGTAGCTGATAAGCTACAACCGTCATCAAGCACGTACGTGTTGGGCACAGACCAGCTCGGTCGGGATGTACTAAGCCGGATTATCTACGGTGCCCGTATTTCCGTGTTTGTAGGTGTGGGAGCCAGTATTCTTAACATGATCGTCGGTGCTGTCATCGGCATCATTTCCGGTTATCTTGGCGGCAGGTTCGACCTCATTGTACAGAGATTTGTCGATGCCTTCCTGTCCCTCCCCCCATTAATCCTCCTAATCTCGGTCATGTCCATTGTAGGAGTAGGCCTCGTCCAGATAATATTCGTCCTGGGCATAACCGGTGGTATCGGCTGGAGCCGGACAGTCAGGAGTGCTGTATTCTCGATCAAGGAGAACGTCTACATGGAGGCAGCCGAGGCCCTTGGTGCTACAACCTGGCGAATAGTATTCCGCCATGTTTTACCCAACGTTATGCCGGTCCTGCTCATTGCCTTCAGCATTAGCATGGCGGGCAACATCCTGACCGAGGCCAGCCTGAGCTTCCTGGGCGTCGGTATCCCCCCACCACATCCCACCTGGGGACAGATGCTCAGCCTGGAAGGTCGTAAGTACATGCTCGAAGCTACCTGGCTGGCAATATGGCCCGGTGTCGCACTGACCATTGCTGTTTTCGGCATCAGCATGTGGGGAGATGCAGTCAGAGACCTGGTAGATCCCAGGCTGCGAGGTGGTGTCGGTGGTATGGGTGGCCACGGGATGGAACAGGCAAAGAAAGCCCTGGTACGACTCGAGAAGAAGGGAGTTGACGAAGCAAGCTGATTAGTTATAAATTAGTTACACTGATTAGACGATATCATAATACGCTCGAGATAAGGAGGTATCGAATGTGATAACTGGTGGTAGCAAATAAAATCCCACACTAGCGAGATGTGAAGGAGGAAACATGGTAAAGAAGACCATATGGATGGTGTTGAGCTGTCTGCTGGTAGCAGCAATGATGCTGGCATCCTGCCAATCCGCAACAGAGACGGATGGGAAAGAAGGACAAACTGTTACCGGGCAAGTCACACAGAAAGACACCCCCAAAGAAGAAGAGAAGACGGATACAACGGTAGTGGTGGAGGATACGGGCCCTGTAATGGTGAAGGACGCCCTGGGTAACCTGAAAGAAAAGCCCGAGTACGGAGGTAAAATTACCTTCGTGTTCCCACACCCGAATGCTACCGATTACTGGGACCCGGCAATCTCCGCCATCGGCGGTTGGCTCTATTCCATCAACTATGAATACCTGTTAGCTGCCGACTGGAGCAAGGGCCCTTCGGGGACCGGCGAGAACCCGATGACTTCCTTTTATGTCCCTGACGTTTTCGAAGGTGGTCAATTAGCTGAAAGCTGGGAGATTATCGATCTGCGGACCGTTGTCTATAAGCTCCGCGAGGGGATTCACTGGCAGGACAAGGACCCGATGAACGGCAGGGAGTTTACGGCCGATGATGTCATGTATACGGTGGGCCGTGCGGCAACGCATCAGCAGAATAGCTGGTACTGGTCTGAATCTGGAAGGGATGACTGGCTGGCCAGGGAGCAGGAAGAAAACCCTGAAAAACTGGCGGCCTGGATAGCGGAACGGGAGGAAAAAGGCATAACCGCTTTTTCAGAAGAATGGGGAATACCCGAACCGGGTCCCTCATACACCAGGAAGATTGACAAATACACCATTGAACGTAAGAATTATGACGAATCAGTAGACTTCTGGCGGAGCATGGATGCATTTCCGATACAGCCGAAAGAAGCTGTAGAAAAGTGGGGAAACCTCCTGGACTGGGAGCATACAGTGGGAACGGGGCCCTGGATGGCGCTGGACTGCGTACCCGACAGTTCGTCGAGCTGGACAAGGAACCCCAACTACTGGCAGAGCGACCCCTTCTTCCCCGAGAATAAAATGCCCTATGCCGACACACTGATAGGTCTGATGATACCCGACTCTGCTACCGAACTGGCGGCACTGCGGACGCACAAGATTGACCGGGGTGGAGTCGACTTCGACAAGGTAGCGAGCGTCAAGGAATCAAACCCCGAACTAATCAGCAAGAGAGGGGCACCGAGTGGTACTATGCTTGTCTTCCTGAGGAGCGACATCGAGCCTTGGAGTGATATCAGGGTACGGCAGGCGATGTCCCTGGGAACTAATCAGCAGGAAATGCTGGAGGACTACTTCCTGAACGATGGTGTGCTGATTACCTGGCCGATACAGCCGTATCTGGCAGAATTCACACCGTATGAAGAGCTTCCCACAGAACCAAGACTTCCAGGCTCGGGGGCCAGTTGCAAGGAATTGTGGGAGTATCACCCGGAAAAAGCAAAGGCACTCCTTGCCGAAGCCGGTTATCCCAACGGTTTTAAGGCTACACTCGGCAGCTATACCAGCGACATTGAAATTGACCTTAATACCATGTTCGTTGAGTACATGGCCGATATCGGCATCGACGTGGAGTACACCTACTACGAAACTGCTGTCCATGATTCGATTCTGTACAGCAGGGCATTCGACTCTCTGCACTTCACCTGGTGGGGTAACGTCAGTCCCATGTCAGCCCAGGGATGGGCTCATGGAGGCGAACCGACTTCACCCTATGCCTTTTCCAGCGTGGTCGACGATGCAGCCGTGGAATTCTTTGAAGCGTACTACGAGACTGTAGACCCCGCCGAACGGACTGCCCTGCTCAAGGAAGAGAACCTGCGCGGCATGGAACTGTGCTGGGAAATCCCGTACGCCTTCCCCGTTGGTGCTCTTTTCTGGACACCGTGGCTCAAGGGACACAGTGGTGAGCAAGGTACAGGCGGTGGATCCGAACGAGGCCTTGGTTCAATATGGAAGTACATGTGGGTTGACCAGGACCTCAAGTACGAATATACAGGACAGAGAGATTAGGTCAGGCCTGAATAGTACTGAACAACCTGTAAAGATAACGGGGTGTGGCGAGTACTCGCCACACCCCGTTCCAGTTTGACAACCACGTCACTGTCTGGATAGCCCCACCACACCACAACCGTACCACTGAAGACAGTATCAGCGTCAGTGAGGACAATGGCGTTAGTCAGCAGCCCCCATCATCTCAAGAGCACGCAGCGCCGACTCGCACTCGGGATCAATCTGCAGTACACCGCGGTACATTTGAATGGCCTGCTCAAACATGCCTGACTGCAGCATCTGGGCACCTTGAATGAGGTAAGAGTACTTCAGCTTGGACAGAGCCAGTACCAGGGAGCTCTCGATATTCCTGTTTCCGGGAAGTATCTCCAGCGCCGCCTCTAGCTCAAGTGCTTCATTCAGAAAATCAACCTTGAAGTCGTAAGCAATTGCCTGCATAATGTGCTCCCGTGCCCGGGCATAATTCTCCAGAGTTGCTCGAATATCGTCCTCGTCATCTCCCATGTTTACCAGGTAAGTATCGACTGGCAGGCTCAACTCATTGAAGATTTCCAGTATCCCCGGAATTACCTGGTCGTCCCTCATTTTCTGCTTGGGCATATAGTAAGCCAGGTAGGGATGATTATCGCTGTTGACCGGTGTATCACCGACATACTCTCTTATCATGGTCTCGTCGGTAACGAATGAGCTGAGAAGGGTAAACACATCGTTCAGTCCAACCTCTCCCAGGCTCTCACTTACTAACGGATTCTCCAGTTCGTCCTGCAGTATCTGGAAATCCAGCTTCAGTTCTGCCTTGGACCCTATCAACAGGGCATGCCGGGTCGGGTAATTCGTGGTGTACCAGATTGTCGTGTGAGGAAAGACAGACTGGAAAGTCTGCAGCAACATCTTGAAGGTCACCTCTGAGGCATTATACAGGGGAAGCCAGACGGAGAGGATTCCATTCTCGGATAGATTATCAGAGGCCAACTGGAAATACTCCCTGGTGAAGAGGTTGATGCTCAACTCCGGGTGAGTGGTATCACTTTCAATGACATCGTAAGTCTCCTCAGTGGCCATGAGATAGTCCCTGGCATCATCTACTGTCAGCGAGAACTTCGGATTATTGAGGATATCCCGGTTGACCTCGCTGAAATATACTACGGACTCCCTTTCCGTACCGACAATCTCCAGACAGTCCACACCATCGATATCATGGCACGTTATCGAGTATGATGACTCACCACTGGCCAGTCCCAGTATGAAGGCCTTCCTGACATCCTCGCCGGTGGATGCTTTGTATAGAATGAGCGGCAGGTGTCCCTGTAGCTTCTGCGTAAGACGGAGCATCGGATGAGTCCCGGCGACATTCACACCGTCGACCTCTATCAGCCTGTAGATACCACCATCGAAAGGATCAGGCGGTAACTGATGCACAGTGACAGTTGCCTCCACACCCTCCTTGTAGAAAAGGACTTCACCACCATATTTGATATCGCCGAACACCGGACTGTGTAAAGTAACGGGTTTGCCTGCGGGAATGGTCAAACTACAGACCACGATGACGACTGCTGTTCCGGCCAGGGCTACCTGCTTGAGCTGGCTGCGGACAAGCGGATTGGCCAACAACACAGCCACACCGAGGGCCAGATTCAGGGAAGCAATAAGGACAATGCCCCCAGTAATCCCTATCAGGGGAATGACAACGAAACCGGCAACAAATGAACCCAGAACGGAGCCCAGAGTGTTCACCGAATAAACATTACCGACATATCGGCCCAGCTTATCCTGACTCTGCGTGTATATCTTACTGACCAGTGGAAACGCAATCCCCATAAGCAGGGTGGGGACGAACATTATCAGGAACGAACCGGCGTACCTAGCAATAACATGTACCACCCAGCTATCACTCTGGTAGAAGGTGGTAATGAGGCTGTCCAGGCCGCTGAATCCCCAGATAGACAGCATGGCAAACAGTCCGATGAGTACCTCGATAAGTGCCAGCCAGTTGAGCAGGTTTTTTGTCCTGTCCATGAACCTGCCAAACACGAAACTGCCCAGCGCCATACCAAACAGGAAAGTAGTCAACATGATAGTGAAGGCATAGGTTGTCGAGTGGAGGAAGAAGACCAGTGACCTCGTCCAAAGGACTTCGTAAGCCAGGGCACAGAAACCGGACAAAGCATAAACGGCCAGTACGACATGGAATACGTACCCGGGATATACGCTACGGCCGGATTTGCGTGCCGCCACCCTCCCCGTTTTGCGTTTCTTCGTTTGGGGTGGTGATCCGGGTTGTATGCTTGCTTCATCCGGGATAGGGACTTTGTTAAGAAGCAGTGCGGCACCGGCAATAATGATATTGACTGCCACAGCGACATAGGCAGCTTCTTTGACTCCGAGCGTGATGATGAAGAAGAATCCCGCGGTAAAGGTACCGACAACTGCACCAAAGGTGTTGATACCGTAGAGGCTGCCGATTCCCCATCCAAGACTGTCAAGTTTCCGGGCAAACAGTTTGCTGATAACAGGAAGGGTTCCACCCATCAGAAAGCTGGGAACGAGTAAAATTAGGAAGGAGAGAATAAACTTGATCAGGTCCATGATATAGGGGGCAGTATGCAAGCTCTGGTGAATGCTGACATAGACTGAAGTTAGTCCAGAAAATAAAAAAGGTACCAGAACCGCATACACACCGATACCGGCTTCAAGGTAAGCGTATAGTTTTAGCGGTTTTGGATGCTTGTCTGCAAGACGTCCGAAATAGAAACTGCCGAGGGCCAGTCCACCCATGAAAGTAGCCAATATCGTGGCGGTAGCAAAGGTAGTACTGCCAAATACCAGGGTCAGCATTCTTTGCCAGACGACTTCGTAGATAAGACCGGCAGCCCCGGAGAAAAAGAAGAGTACAAGTATAGCAGTCTGAATACACTTTGACAGGTTCATATACTTCGCATATCCTGATTACTGGTTTTGGTGAAATCGGCCACCGGGGTGGAGCAGCACCGGGTTTTTAGTGAGTTTAGCTTAATTCTCGTGCCATATGCAAGGTTTCCTTCTTTCACATTGTTCTGATTTGCCAGCACCCCGGTGGTAGTAGAGTCGCCCTCTGAGTTCCATTCTGCAGGCGTTATTTAGGAGCCTATAATATATTTTGTGTCTGTCAGGGGGATGCCGATATTGGAATACCAGTCATCGATGGAGCACTGGTTGGTGATTCCCGATTCCACTGCCCGGCTTGCCGTAATCCGCACCGGCAAACTCGACTGGCTGACGGGGGTGACCTGGGAGCATAGTATTCTTCGCTTATTCCTAACCAGTGGGCAAGTCTCTTCAATACATGCTCTGGGATTGTATAGTGGTTTATTTTGCTTAGTCGGGGTCACAACAGCCTATAATGTGACATTAGGAAAAAATATGCTGGTAGTTATTCCCCGGCCTATATTCGTTAACAATGACTGCGTTAGCTTATCAATGTCGGTTGCCGGCCATAGCTTGCTGCTTTCTTTGCAGCTTCTACTGTGCCATTTGGTAATTCACCGCGGACTGTGAACCCTATAATTATTTACCTCACGCCTGTAGAGTACACCGGTGCAGGTATGGTAAAATTCTTAACAGCAGACCCCTTGAGAATAGTGGAACCCGATCTCAATATTGCCCTTGTGCTAGTCTAAGGATGGGAACCACCTCAATCTGGTTAATTTTATCATATAGCTGTGGATGAAAGAACAAAATGGAGGCTGAAAAAGTCTCATTTTGAAGCCCAAAATGTGGCCTTTCAAAACTTGACGGCCTTAAGGTAAAAAGGAGGTAAAAAGAAAGACTATGGAAATCCCCAAAGAAAAACAACTGGAGATGTACCGGAATTTAGTAAGGGCCAGGTTTCTTGGTGAGAAACTTTACGAGGTAGCTACTACCAAGGGAAGTATGATGCAGGGACTTCACCGTGGGGTGGGCGAAGAAGCGATACCCGTTGCTGTCTGTGCCAACCTGGAGAAAGGTGACTACTACAAACCCAGTGGCGTGCGGATGCATCCATATCTCTTTTGCAGAGAAGGTTATACCATGAGGGATGCAATTGCCAGTGAATGTGGCAGAGACCTCTCAAAGGTTGGCGGTCACCAAACCTATATTTCTCCTGAACTGGGATTGATTGGCAAGAGTGGTGTATTAGGCGAAGATGGTCCAATGTATTTAGGTGCTGCTCTTTCGTCAATGATAAGGAAGAGTGGTCAAGTGACTGTCTACACTTGTGGCGATGGAGCGGCTAATCGAGCACCTGTCCACGAGTGTATGGTTGTAGCGGCAGTCTGGAAGTTGCCCATAGTATTTATGATAGAAAATAACCAGTATGGAGAGGGCACTTCGGTAAAAGAGTCTTATGCTATTGAAGACCTGTCTGATAGAGCCAAAGCCTATGGTTTCCCCGGTCAAAGTGTGGATGGAAACGATGTCATAGCTATCTATGAAGTAGTAAAGGAATATGTAGATAGGGCTCGTAGTGGCGGTCGACCTGGCTTAATTGTGGCTGAGACCTATCGTTTGCATGGACACCATATAGGTGATAATCAGATTTACAGGCCTAAAGGTGAGGCTGAAGAGTGGTGGAAGAAAGACCCGCTACCACGATATCAGAAGAAGCTTATGGAAATGGATATACTTACCGATGCGTATGTCGAAAAGATTGATGCGGAAGCCGGAGCCGAGGCTGCTAAAGCGGCTGAAGATGCTTTGGCAGTGCCATTTATAAGCTATGAAGACCATATAAAATCAGCAGTGGATGTTCTGTAAAGCAGTATCGCAATAGAAAAGAAGGATAATTTGAAATGGCAGATAAAACTACAATGCTTAATTATGTTAGCGCCATTAATAGTGCATATAAAGAGGAGATGCGGCGGGACGAGCGGGTCATCATGTTTGGTGAAGACCTAATCAGCATGAGGGGTGTTTTTACGGACACCCGGGATATATACGAGGAATTTGGGGCGGATAGAATCAAGGATACTCCTATAACTGAACAGGCCATTGTCGGAATGGCGATGGGTGCAGGAATGACAGGTCTCAGGCCAATAGGTTTCCTGATGTTCGCTTCTTTTGTTATGGCTGCTTTTGACCAGGTATTCTTGAGACTGGGCTGCAACCGCCAGGAATGGGGTTACCCTGGCCCATTACCCGTGGTTATTCATATAATGGTCCATACTGGCGGTATGGGCGAAGACCACGAAGCCTCCCCGGAGGCACTACTACTCCATTGTCCGGGCTTGAAAATAGTGGCGCCATCAACTCCTTACGATGCTAAAGGATTAATGAAGACAGCAATTAGAGATGACGAGCCCGTAATATTCATGTCGCATAATGACCTTTATTTCACTGAAAAGCAGGCTATCCCCGATGAGGAATACCTTATTCCTTTGGGTGAAGCTGATGTCAAGAGGGAAGGGGAAGATATTACTATCGTAAGCTATTCAACGATGGTGCGTAAGGTCTTGGCTGCTGCCGAAGAGTTGAGTAAAGAAGGCATAAATGCAGAGGTAGTTGACCTGCGCAGTCTTGTCCCCATGGATATTGACACAATTGTAAAATCGGTGAAGAAGACCGGGCGTCTTCTCATTGTTCACGAATCAATGAAACGGGGAGGCGTAGCCGGTGAGATTGCGTTCCGGTTCATGGAAGCTGCTCCTGATTTTATGCAGACGATGAAGGCTCCCATTAAGAGGGTAGCGGGTAAGAATGTAGCACTTCTTCGCAGTCGAAAGGTGGAACCATTGCTTCTACCTCAGATTGAGGATGTTGTTAAAGAAGTCAAGGAGATGATGGCCTGATTAACTCACAGTGAAAAGCCGGTTCATAAAATAGTATTGAGGTAGTGGGGAGATTATATGATACTCAGGTACTGAAGCATCGGTAATGGCTTTGCTGTCTGTTTTTCGGCAAAAAAGGGGTGCGGGAAAACTGGAGAACCCGCCCCCGTCCTTTAGGCCACTGTGTTGTTGTCAAGGGAAAATGTCATGGCTTAATGTTCAGTGATTTTGTCAGTCTGACTCCTTTC
>DUES01000017.1 GCA_011192055.1 Dehalococcoidia bacterium | reverse complement strand
TGCTTTCCGGTGACTTTCTCCCGGACCTGGAGCTGCTGGAAGACCATCCTGATGAATGCTTCTCTATCGTCACCGCGTGTCTTGTAGACAATACTCACTCTTCACTCCTTATATCCGGTTCTTAAAGCTGGGTGATTCCGCACAACCAGTTCACTGTTCCGGCTCACAATAAGACTACCGGCTTACGTCTCTTTTGCCAGTAATAATAGGTGCCATGGTACGTAGCTGTCAATCTGCCCGGTCTACAGGTAAAGCCCGATATATGACCGGACCGTAAAAGTAGTCCGAAGCCCTGTCATGCTGATTCCGAACGGTATTTCAACGCTGACATTGACAATCCACAGGCGGCAACCTAGACTTGAACCAATATTTCAATCAGGTTAGAGAATAAGAACCGGTGCGGGAACGTTTTAACGGCGGCTGAACCATGAAGGAGGTATAAGAGTGAAACTGGAGGGCAAGGTAGCCATTGTTGCCGGCGGGGGACAGGGCATTGGTGAGGGAATTGTCCGTTGCCTGGCAGAAGAAGGTGCCGATATTGCCATTGCTGACATTAACGGTGAGACTGCCCGGAAGGTTGCCGGTGAAGTTAAATCGATGGGGCGTAAAGCATTACCCATAGTCGCTGACCTGACCGATGAGAACCAGGTAACAAAGACAGTCCGGGATACAATGGACTTCTTCGGCAAGATAGATATCCTGGTCAACAATGTCGGTGGCTCCCTCGATGAAAGAAGAAAGGTGTTCAGGGAATACGCATCGTCATTAAGTGACGATGCTCTGCCTTCATACATGCATTTTGGTCCGGAGGTCTGGGACAGGTACTACCAGTTAAACCTGAAGTCACACGTACTGATGAGTCATGCTGTGACACCACATCTCATTAAGCAGCGGAGCGGCAAGATAGTAAACATATCGTCTGTGGCTGCAAGGATGGGCGGCCCCGAGCACATGCCGTATCACGCTTTCAAGGCAGGTGATATCTCGATAACATGGTCACTGGCCAGGGCTCTGGCCCCCTACAACGTCACGGTTAACTGCGTCTGCCCCGGGCATGTATTTACACCGCTCTGGGAACGGAGTGCAACCGCTATGCTGGAGGGACTACGAAATGCCAGGGCTCAAGGACTCCCGCTGCCTCCGCGTTTTCAGAGTGCTACGGCTGGGGAGTCTGACCTTGACGAGATAACACCTTATGAGTTCTGGATGAAGTATACCATCATCCCGAGCACACCCCTGGGCAGGGACCAGACGGCGGAGGACATGGGACGAGCCGTGGTCTTTTTTGTCTCCGAGGATGCCAGGAACATCACCGGTCAGACAATACACGTTGACGGCGGTATTGCCATGCGTTAGAAGGTGATACCCGCCATCAGCACAGCAAGGAAGCATAATCCCTGCGCAGATTACTTCAACGAAACGCTTGTACGAAGCCGCCACCCGGAAGATTGTTCATAGTGGCGGCTTCAGTTGTATCGGTAACACAGGTTTCGTCCGGCTGGTATTAATACAGGCCGTTTCCGGTACCGTCGGCAGTAGTTGCCGTATCCCTGTTCAAGGTCTTGCCGGCATACCGGAATGCGTACCCGAAGAGAGATACCACACCTGCGGTACTGGACCGACGTATGTTATATGATAACAGGTAACGTTGAATACCTCCCGGTAAGCCCGACCTTATGCAGGTGTTTTCAGAAGTTCAACGATGACGCTGCCGGGTCCACCGATATTCACGTAAGCAAAGACGCCCGGCGTGGAAATCATGACTTCGCCTCCCTGTTCCACGAGACTGGCGATTGCCTTGTCTATATCAGGAACACGAACGCATATATGATGCAACCCTTCGCCATTTGACTCAAGGAAATCAGCCCATAATGATTTCGTACCCGGTACAGGCTGGAGCAGCTCAACCTTCGCCTCACCAAGTTGACACCATGCCAGCTTCAGAGGACCGCCCTCCCTGGTTGTCCAATTACTGGCGCCAAGCAGCTTTGTCCACGATTCTATAGTGGCATCACAGTCCTTTACAACATGGCCAATATGGTCGAACGAGTCGAGTTGGAATCCCTGGCTTTTTGAGTCTGTCATACTGGTATACTCCTTCCGCTTTTACTTATTTAATTTTGCCTGTATTTTCATAGATGACCTTCTTGCTCTTGCCACGGATAATATAGTTATGATGCCATGTTGTCAACCTTCCTAAAGTCAATTGTAAAAAGCTGCAAGTTCCGCGATGATACACCTTGCAGCAGCACATTCACTTTCAATAAGACCTTAGACCGTATGGAAATACAGGAATTCTGTAAGGTTGGCACGTTCGTGCATAGTCCGGTATAGTGTGCCGACTTGTCATTCAGGATGAGTTTGCCCATAATAGCAACATCACCGGGCAACCTGATACATCTCTTTTTAAACTTCCCACGACCTTACGGTCGGGGTATTAAGTAAGGAAGTATAAAACAAAGGGAGAGGACGTCACATGAAAGCTGCGGTTACAACGGGGAAAAGAAGAGAGATAGTTGTCAGGGATATTCCCAAACCCGTAATTCAACCCGGGACTCTATTAATGAAAACGAAGTACTGCTCGATTTGCGGCAGCGACCTCGAATATCTTAACGGGGACTTTGAGTGGCGGGGTAAATGCGGTGAATTGCATGCTGACGCCATCCTGGGCCATGAGTTCTGTGCCGAGGTAGTCGAAGTGGGGGAAGGCATCAATAGCTGGGTAGTTGGAGACCGGGCAACGACTTTTGGCGGTATGCAGCCCTGTGGGGACTGCTATTACTGTCGGCGCGGCCTTCACTATCTCTGCTATGGCGGCAGACCACGGCAGGTGTTCTACAACGAGCATACACCGGATGGTTATGGTGGCAAGGGTGGTGCCTTTTGCGAGTATTTTCTGGCAAGACCGGGCGGACTGCTCAAGCTGCCCGATAGTGTGTCCGATGAGGAAGGTGCGCTGGTTGAACCGCTTAATATCGGGGTCAGTGCTATTCAGGCTGCCGGACTGAAAGCCGGGGACTCGCTGGCAGTTATCGGTGCCGGTAAAATCGGTATCGGGGCAATGCTGGCCGCCAAAGCCTCCGGTTTAAGTCCGGTGATTATTACCGACCTTGTAGAATCGCGGTTGGAAAAGGCACTGGAAATGGGGGCTGATGCCGCTTTCAATCCTGATAAAGTGGACGTAATCTCTGAGGTCGTCAAGCTGACCGAAGAAGGTCCTGACGGAGTCATAATTGCAGTCCGGGAGGGGAATGTCTTAAACCAGGCGATTGACATGGTCAGGCGCGGCGGTATTATTTCGCTGGTTGGAGCGGTATCACCGACAGAGGTAAACCCCAGGCTCTGGTACATGAAGCACCTGAGGTTCGTCGGTACAATGCGCTTTGCTCCTATACTCTATTCACTTAACCTGATTGCGCACAGGCAGGTTAATCTCAAGCCGCTGATTTCTGCAGTCATGCCGCTGGACGACGCCCGGAAAGCATTCGACTCCATGTACAGCGGTGAGAATATAGTTGTCCTGCTGAAGCCGTGATGTCAGTCAGTTACCTGTGGCCTTGATGTAAATATTTCAGGTTCAAGCGTGCCACAGCATTCACCGGAATCAGCTTTCCGTAATCCCGTGGCACTACCTGATTAAAAGATACAGGAGGTTTGTCCCTGAGAGTAAACCAGAGTAACTATTAATACCATTAAATATTAGATTTGGCTTCAGGTGGTACTGTTT
>DUES01000169.1 GCA_011192055.1 Dehalococcoidia bacterium | reverse complement strand
TGAATCAAGTGGAGATTTGGTTTAATATTATTACTCAAAAGGCCATTCGTCGCGGAACATTCAGGAGCGTGAAAGCCCTAATTGCTAAAATCGAGCAGTTTGTCAATCAATACAACCGTACTTCCCACCCCTTCGCTTGGACGGCAACTGCGGATTCTATCTTGGAAAAGGTCAGGCGACTTTGTCAATATATTTCCGAGACAGGACACTAGCAGATTACTGAAAAAGCCAGTCAGTCACAGGCTCATTTCTTTCAGGTCTTCAGCCGGAGTCAGTCTGGGTTCGGTTACTGCCTGGACTTCGGCAACGGTCACTGAAGGAGCAACTTCCTTCAGCAGCAGACCGTCCTTGGTAACCTCTATTACGGCCAGACTGGTAATTATCAGGTTTACCACTCCTTTGCCGGTCAACTGACAGGTGCACTCATTCAATATCCGGGGTTTACCGGCACGTGTGGTATGCTCCATGGCAACAATTACGCTTTTTGTACCCGTAACCAGGTCCATGCTGCCGCCCATGCCGCCCACCTTCTTACCGGGTGCTATCCAGTTAGCCAGGTCTCCTCTTTCTGAAACCTGGTATGCACCAAGTACCGTGACATCAAGATGTCCGCCACGTATCATGGCAAAAGCGTCGGCACTGTTGAAAAAAGCGGCTCCCGGTCTCAATGTAAGCGGCTGAGAACTGGCGTTTACGAGGTCGATATCCATGTTTTCTTCGTCTGCCAGGGGCCCAAATCCAAGTGCGCCATTTTCAGAATGCAGTATGACTCCCGAGTCTGTATCGATGAAATTGGATACCAGTGAGGGCAGACCGATACCCAAGTTGACGTATTGCCCGTCCTTGAGTTCACGGGATACCCTCAGGGCAATCAGGTCTCTACTTAAACCGGAAGTCATGAGTTTCACCTTTCACAATACGGTCAACGAAGATGTGTGGTGTGATAACATACTCGGGGTCCAGGTCACCGGTCTCCACGATTTCTTCGACTTCTGCAATGGTGACTTCCGCCGCCATAGCCATCAGGGGATTGAAGTTACGGGCTGTCATCCGGTAGGTAAGGTTCCCTTTTTGGTCAGTTTTGTGTGCCTTGATAAATGCAAAATCAGCCCTTAATGCCATTTCCAGCAGGTACTCCCTGTTGTTGATTGTCTTCTTTTCCTTGCCTTCTTCAGCAATAGTCCCGACCCCTGTTGGTGTATAGAAACCGGGAATACCGGCTCCACCGGCCCGGATCCTCTCCACCAGTGTTCCCTGTGGCACAAGTTCAAGTTCAACCTGTCCATCCAGGTACCGCTTCTCAAATGCGTTTACCATACCCGGATATATAGGATATGAAGCAATTACTTTGCTTACCTGGTTGTCCTTAAACAGGATTGACAGGTCCAGTTCACCAAGCCTGCCGCCAGGGCTGTTTGTTATCACGGTAATATCTTTTGTTCCGCGTTGCTGCAGTGCCTTAATAAGCGTGAAAGGAATGCCGGCTACGCCGAAACCACCAAACATGATGGTACTTCCGTCAGCAACATCAGCGATTGCCTCATCAACGTTTTCCAGTAATTTTACCATACCTGTTCCTGCGTTATGATTTCCCGGTTCAAGGCTGTGCGGCTGCAATGCCGTAATGTATCAGTGTAACAGGTACCGATACCAGTATGCAGGTTTTGCCGTGTATATCTGCGCTTGCGTCAGTATCCTCTTACAGACTGGAGCAAACGAACAACTGTCTTGTCTTAATAACGTCTTATTTGTATTATAACCTTATATCTTTCTGGCTACCTCGTTCGCGCTGAAGATTGCCTCTTTGATACCCCTGACCTGGGAACAGTCCCCAATCATGTGGACCTCGGAGACTTTACCATTGATTTCGTTAAAAAGTGAATTATCTGCCTGCCGTTCCCCGAACCTTTGCGAGATAATGACAGTATCGTAAGGTATGACTCTCTTCGTATTCTCATCACCGGATTGCTTAACCGTGATTTTACCGGCGGTGATATTTTCAACTGCGACTTCATAGAGCATTTCAGGGTTCCATATCCGGGCGGCATCCGGCGTCTCCCGTGGCATATTCATATCGGTTAATTTCCGGTACAGCCACCAGCGGCGGGCCATCGAAAGGTCGCTGCCAAGAGAGCCCTCACCGCCTTTGCTGAGGACAATCACGTCCTTACCTTCATCGGCAAGTGCTAAGGCCAGTTCAACACCGAAGATGCCCCAGACGACAACTTTTTGCCCGATAGCCCGCCAGTTCCTGGAAGCTTCGGCATGTGTCAGGACACCCGGTATCTTTTCCGCTATATCAGGCAGTTTTGCCGAAGAACCGGTGGCAATGATGACACTATCGGGGTTCAGGTCTGTGATATCCGATGTTGTTACTGTCCGGCAGACCCTGGTGTCCACACCCAGCTTTCCGACCTGGGTAGTCAGGTAATCGACTATATTCTGAAACTCACCCATTAACGGATTCAGGGCAAGCACAGAGACCATGCCGCCAAGCAGGGATTCTTTTTCCAGCAGGGTTACGTGGTGGCCTCTCAGGGCGGATACCCGGGCTGCTTCCATACCGGCTACTCCACCACCGATGACGAGTACCTTCTTCGGTTTTTCCGCCTGAGTCCAGGGAACGGGTTGCTCCTGGATTTCATAGTTGACGGTGCAGGGATTACCGCAGCCCCCGATATCGCCGATGCACATGCGTACATCCTCGGGCCGCCCCTCAAAATACTTCTTCGGAGTATCGGGGTCGGCACATAGCTGCCTGCCCAGGTAGATAATATCCGCCTTATCTTCCTGGAGGAATTTCTCTGCCATATCAAGGTCAAAGATATTACCCACACCGATAACAGGAAGGCTGGTGACCTGCTTAACACCGGCGGCAAAATGAATGTAACACCCCCGGGGGTAATAGAGTGGGATAGTAATTCCTTCACAGGCCCGTATCATGTCTCCCTGGGATACATCAAAACCGTCCACACCGGCTTTTTCCAGTGCGGGGACAATGATGTTCATGGTATCGTCCAGCGTGATACCCCTTTTACCGAGAAGCTGGTCAGCACATATCCTGACCAGTATTGGAAAATCGTCACCGGCGGCTTTTCTCATTTTCTGTATTGTTTCAACCGGGTGGCGGAGCCTGTTCTCCCAGCTTCCGCCGTATTTATCAGTACGGTGATTATAAAAAGGGGAAATGAATGAACATCCACCGGTGGCTCCACCGTGCGAACAGTGCAGCAGGACGCAATCAGCACCGGCTTTCCTTGCCCTTGCTGCCGCGGCCGCAATATCGTCCTGTGACTGCTCGATGTCCTCTATGGTCACATCCGTATGTGGTATTCGCATGCCCGACATAACATAGAAGAGGTCGTCCGTGGCATGTTTTTCATCGGGGTACGGCGGTGGTGATGGGCCCCGTCCTCCCATGGGACTTCCGGCTATACCCATCTGGATACCCAGGCATGCACCGTGAGAATGTACCGCTTCAGCCAGTTGGGTGAATCCGGGTATATATTTATCATCATAAATACCAATACCCCTGATACCCAGAACGCTTTGCTGGGCAGGCAAGCGGGGAGGACTGCTGCCCACAGTCCCCGTCATTATCAGGCCGGTCTCTCCTGCCGCCCTTGATTCAAACCAGCGGACTGTCTGGTCGTTAATGAAGCCGTCATCACCGGCGGGCATATTAAGCAGCGGGGCAAATCCTACCCTGTTCTTTACTCTCATCCCGTTTATGCTGATAGGTTCCAGTAGTTTCATTATTATCTGCCTCCTTGTTGTTGTATCCGGGTTGTCAGGTGCACTGCATAACCGGTTACTGTTACCGGCAGTTTTCATGGTAAATGTTGAAATATCTGTTTTCAGTTATAAGAGAATTTATAACTTGATGCGTCTGATGATACACTACTATGTATGCCGAATCAATGGTAAATAGCAGTGAAGAAAAGAAAGTATCAGATAATGATAATGAAAGAAGGGTCATTAAATATATAAAGAAGGGATTGGCAGTATTACGGTACCCGCACTGTCAACCCCTTCTGGATTTATATATGGCGAACCTTCAGCTATGTGACCTGTGCTGCTGGCAGCGTTGTGATGTTTTCAAACTCTCCGCGTGACATTGATACCAGGACAATGGCTATAATCCCCAGTAATACTAAAGGAATAACGGCACAGATTGAACCGGCAAGTGCCCAGGGCCATTTATCTCGCTGTATCGCAAATATACCCCCAACCAGCGCAATGATACCGGTAACCAGGCATAATGTTGCCAGGATTATCAGGACCGTCAGGGCAAAACCCAAACCGGGAATCCAACCCGTGATATCCACGGCCGTACTTCCTACGGCAACAGCCCCGATAAGGAGACCTATAAATCCAAGCAGGGAGATTATGCCTGATACTATGTTCAGAATTCCGGCGACCAGGGGCATAGGTGTCTTTTCCATTTGCTCTATCCTCCTCGTAAGATATTCTTGATATATAAAAAGCATAATACTTCAATCACGTGGCGTAATCAGGAAACCGGATGATTTCACAAAGCAAAATGGTTGACTTTACCGTCAACCATTTGGTTGGAGTCCTATTCCGTGGATACTATGTGGGAAACCTCACCTGTCATTGCGAGAAACCGCAGATGACGAAGCAATCCCAGCCGTAATCTATGGAAATGGAGGCGAGATTACTCGCCACTGAGTCCGGTGGCGAGGAGCACTTCAGCCTGCCGGTAAAGCTGGCAGGTAAGCCCGCCAAGACACGGAAATCCGTTAATCTGATGTTGCACCCATGAGGCGAGCTTTTTGTACCTGGAATCACGGATTAAGGTGGAGAATCGAAAACCGGACTTAATCCGGTACTTTCAAATGAACGGCTGCGAGCAGGAAAATGATGAGTGGGGTCCGACCGGCCAAGCACCCACTCACCATCAATCAAACGGATATTGTATTTTGCTCAGTCCACGAGTGCCTGGTAGACCAGGCCGGCATATTCCTGGCGAATGTTGAGGTGCCGGTACGGCCCAACCTGTGTCATCACAATGCCGATAAGGTCTTCTACAGGGTCCACGAAGGGGTACGTGCAGTACGCTCCGCCCCACGTGTATGTTCCCACCGACCACGGAATCGGTCCCGAATGCTCTGCTTTCAGTGTATTGATATTATCTATGTTTCGCGCTACGGCAAAGCCCAGGCCAAAGCCGGACCACAGCCCTGACAGCCATATCGGCAAATTGCCGGTGTGAATCGTGGTCATGAACTCCACTGTTTTACGGCCGAGGATACGGGCACCGTCAAGCTCGCCACCGTTGAGCATCATCTGGTCGAAACGGAAGTAGTCGGCAATTGTGGAAACCAGGCCTCCCGAGCCCATGAAGTATGTGTGTGGTTCCTTAACGAACCTGCTTTCCGGCGTTGGTGCGTCAATCAGCTTGATACGGAGGTCATCGTCCGGTGTGTAGCAAGCGGCAAAGCGGTCCAGTTTCTCTACCGGAAGGTAGAAATAGGTATCCGGCATGTTAAGTGGCTTGAATATGCGCTCACGCAGGTACTCATCCAGGGGCATCCCGGACATCAGTTCCACCAGGTAGCCGACAACGCAGGTTGCCCTTGAATAGTCCCAGACCTCGCCGGGATGGCGGTTCAGCGGGACCGTGGCATAGCGTTTTACGAAGTCACCGATAGTCTCAGACGGGCTCTGGCGTTCCTGTATCTTCATGAATTCTTCCTGGCTCATACCACGGGGGGTGGCGGAAAGACCGGTGGTATGGGTAAGCATGTGACGGATGGTTATCGGGCGGTCAGCCGGTACAAGTCGATAGGGAGAGAGTCCGGAGAACTCATCCGACGGAACAGGTTCAGCCACCATTGGATTGGCGAACTCCGGAATCCACTTGCTGACCGGGTCGGAGAGCAGGAAGTGACCCTCCTCGAAAAGCATCATCAGGGCGACGGACACTATCGGTTTGGTCATTGACATAATGCGGAAGATAGTGTCATTTGTCATCGGGTTTCCGGCTTCAACATCACGAAGTCCGATAGCATCCACGTGGACGACATTCCCGTGACGTGCCACGAGAGTAACCGCTCCGGGAATAAGTTGTTTGTCCACGTATCGCTGTATTGCCGGGCGGATCCGGGCAAGGCGTTCCGAGGATAAACCGACTTCTTCGGGTTGAGCCGTGGGTAAATCACCAATACCTGAAATAACGTTACTAGTAATCTTATCGGCGGCCATTACAAGATTCTCCTTTATTTTATCTTTGATACCACTGTACTAATAGTGTCATGTTTTCTGTCTGGCAGGACATCAATACCTGCAAGCGCAGGCCTTGAATTATTTCGGGTTTTACCGGGAATAGTCCAGGACAAGTATTTCTACTGGTGACGGCAGTTCGTTTTCGGATAGCGTTAAATAGCTGGTCCCGGTTTTACGGGCAGCAGGCCTGAGATTAACAAGGTCATCGGCATTGTATTTGGGGAAAGTGCATTTTGCAGTACTGAAGTGCATCGGGATTACCAGGGCTGGTTTCAGGTCCTCCCAGAGGTCTATGGTTTCCTGTAACTCCATGGTAGCCCCCGGCCCGCCGGTTGGGGCAAGGAGAACATCAGTGCCTTTAAGCTCCGCCAGTGTTTCGGGCGTAATCGGATGTCCCAGGTCACCGAGGTGAGTTACATTTATACCGTCCACTGCAAATGTGAAAATGGTATTCGGGCCTCGCTGGGCTCCCTGCACACTGTCGTGGTAAGAGGCGATACCCTTAAATTGCAGCCCTTTCACTGTCTGTGAACCAGTACCACGGACAACCTGCGGCTTGCCATTGACAGCCTGTACATGATTATGGTCGCCGTGTTCGTGGCTGATAGTTACTATATCGGCATGTACGTTAACAGGGTCGTACGACATGATATCCCGGAAACCGGTCTCATACGGGTCTGTGACGATGCTCAGTCCGGCCTCAGATGGAATAAGGAAGCAGGCATGGCCGATCCATTCGATTCTCATATATACCTCCGTTAGGGGTGCATTACGAAGTTTTCCCAAGAATAGCATAATGGACGATTCACTTGCCAACTTCGATGATGTGCGCTTGTCATCCTGTGTTATTCTGTTATAATTGTGCCTGAGTACCTTTTGAGTAATACTATGATGGGAAAAGAACACATCCTGGCCCTGGACCAGGGCACCACGGGAAGTACCGCCTTGCTTTTCAATAAGCAGGGACAGGTTCTTGCGTCTGCGTACCGTGAAATTCAGCAACTGTATCCGCAGCCGGGTTGGGTGGAACATGACCCCCGGGAAATTTTCGGTTCAACGGTAGCAGTTGCAGAAGAGACGCTGAGAAAGGCGCAGATCGGTCTCTCCGAGGTCAACGGTATCGGCATTACCAACCAGCGGGAAACTACGCTGGTGTGGGACAGGCATACCGGAGAACCGGTCTGCAATGCGATTGTCTGGCAGTGCCGGCGGACCGCTCCACTATGTGAAGAACTGAAGGGCAGGGGATTAACGAATTCCATCAGAGAGAAGACGGGTTTAATCATTGACGCCTATTTCTCGGCTACCAAGCTGCGGTGGATACTGGACAATATACCGCAGGGGCAGTACCGTGCCGAGCAGGGTGATTTACTTTTCGGGACTGTAGATAGCTGGCTGGTCTGGAACCTGACCGGTGGTGCAGTACATATTACGGATTACACGAACGCTTCACGCACCATGCTTTACAATATACATACCCTGCAGTGGGACGAAGAGCTTCTTTCAGCGCTGGATATACCGGAAGCAGTCCTGCCTGCTGTGAAGCCGTCGAGTTATATTTACGGGGAAACAGCCCCCGGTATCCTGGGAAGCGCAGGCGTTCCGGTATGTGGAATAGCCGGGGACCAGCAGGCGGCACTTTTTGGACAGGCATGCTATGACGATGGTATGGCAAAGAATACCTACGGTACCGGCTCGTTTGTACTGCTTAATACCGGCGACCACGCTATTAATTCTGAGAAAGGTCTGGTAACGACGCTGGCCTGCGGGAAGAATGCTGCTGTAAGCTACGCCCTGGAAGGGAGTATTTTTATCACAGGTGCAGTTATTCAGTGGCTCCGTGATGGCCTGGGAATTATAAAGGAAGCAGCGGAGAGTGAGGCGCTTGCATTTGCCGTACCGGATAATGGCGGAGTCTATTTCGTTCCCGCTTTTGTTGGGCTGGGTGCACCGTACTGGGATATGTATGCTCGCGGCAGTATTTTCGGGCTCACCCGCGGCACGACAAGAGAACACCTGGTGCGGGCGGCCCTGGAATCGATTGCCTACCGGAGTCGTGATGTAATCGAAGCAATGGTTACTGAAGCTGACCTGCATATACCACAACTCCGTGTTGATGGTGGCGGTACGGCAAACGACTTCCTGATGCAGTTCCAGGCAGACATACTGGGAATCCCTCTGCAGGTACCGGCTGTCACTGAAACAACTGCGCTGGGGGCCGCCTATTTGGCGGGACTGGCAACGGGAGTCTGGCAGAATACGGATGATATTGCCCGACTGTGGAAGCCGTTCAGGACCTACCAGCCCGGCATGAAGGACTCTCAGCGGGAGGCGCTGTACAATGGTTGGAAACGCGCCGTAGACCGTTCCCGCAACTGGTTATCCAGTAATGAATAGCAGGTCACGGGCGATAATCCCGGAAACGACCGGCTGATTATGCAGGAGGACGAAATGACACAGTCTGGAAATGAAGAGCACCGACCGGAAGACAGGGACAGGAATATGCTGGATGAAGAGATATTTCCTGATGTTGTAAAGATTGCACAGACCTGGCCGATATCCGGACCCAGCGGTCTTGTTATTACGTGTGAAGGCCTGGTGGTTGTCGATACCGGTGTCGGATTTCGGGAAGGAGACGACAGGGTCAGGAAAATAAGGGAAAGGACAGACATTCCCTTTCACACGATAATTTATACTCACGGGCATGTCGACCATGTAGGTGGGGCTGCGGCTTTTTTAAAAGATGCTGAGGACAGGGGCCACCGGCGTCCGGTAATTATCGGTCACGAGCTGGTTGCACAGCGCCTCGATAAGTACCGGATGTTAAAAGGACGCCGTGCCTATATTGCCTCATTACAGTTCCCGCGTACCCAGGATGATTCTCCTGGCAGCCAGGACTGGACAAACGTCCGCGAACCGTCATACGTCTACCCGGACAGCACATTTCATGACTACATGGAGTTTAGGCTGGGTGGCTTAACCTTTGAAATACGTCATGCTCCGGGGGAAACGGACGACGCACTATGGGTGTGGGTTCCTGAGCGAAAGGTTGCCTTCATCGGGGACCTGCTTCTTGGGGGTTGTCCCAATACCGGCAATCCACTGAAGGAGCAACGCTACACTCTGGAATGGGCGGAGAACCTGGAGAAGATTGCTGAAAAGAAGCCCGATTTCGTGGTCGGGAGTGGTGCCGTTATCAGTGGTGAAGCAGTTAACGAACGACTTACGAACACGGCAAAACTGCTGCGTTATATTAATGATGAAGTGGTACGTCTGCTTAACGAAGGATGCTGGATTGAAGAAATACTGGAACGGGTCAAGGTGCCTGCCGAACTGGTTGACAAGCCTTACCTAGCGGGTAACTATGGACACCCGATTTTCGTTATCCATGATGTGTACCGTCGCTACACCGGCTGGTACGATGGCAACCCCAGCACGCTGTTCCCTTCGAAAGAAGCAGCAATAGCCGGTGAGGTGCTGCAATTAACCGGTGCGGGAAATGTTATCGAAAGAGCCCGGCAGCTTAAGGAAGAAGGGAATGTGCAGCTTGCCCTGCACCTGTTGGATTTCGTGGTCAAGGGAACCGTGGATGCATCTCTGCGAAATGAGGCTATGCTGCTCAAGGCGGAGTTTCTGGACGTACGTACCGGTGAAGTACATAACTTCATCGCAGGGAACATCATGCGGACCAGTGCAGGACTGCTCCGGAGAGAGATTGGCCAGCCGTAAAACTTTACGGGTTAACTGTTAAGAAAAGGACAGTTTCAAAGCTGTTTCTATCAGCAGACGGGTTTCTACTGCAGTCCGGTGAGTAGTCAATGGCGGATTATGTCTGCATAACAGAATGCCTGACAATATTGTTGTGAACATAACATAAATCTTACCAATCTGTAACCATACCGTAACCCGAAGGACATGTTGTTAATATTGTCGTAACCTTTTAGCGATACACTGTAATCACTAAATCAATAAGGCAAGTGTGCCGGTTTATCTTGTCTGTAGGGGGAAACAGAGTGGCTCATTGGAATCTCAAAGGTTGTCCAAGGTGTGGGGGAGATACCTACATTGACAAGGACACAGACGGTTGGTACGAGAGTTGCCTGATGTGTGGATATTCAGGTTATGCTCCGGTAATTGAACGACCTACGGTTAAAGTAGGTRCKGAGGGAAAGCAGGAAGTAAAGTAGRTACCGGACATCACCGGTCCTGCCGCTCATCGTATTGATACTGAATCAGGRCTYACCTGTTCAGTTTGCTGAAAATAGAATAAAACGTTCTCCAGTGCTGGGAGTAGACGCTCGCTTGAGTCACTTGTCTATTCCCAGCATATYTGTTTTTTGTCCACGGATTTTAYTTTACCCCAAGGTGATTTYGTTTTTCACTTCAAAACCATCTCTCCGGATTGTTCCTTATGAAAAWTTAACGAAATCTTTACGCAATCTTTATCAAATTTATGCCYCTCTTAATAACCATATGTTACTTTCAATACTAAGGGCAGGTAAACCGGATTAAGTCCTCCATGTATAGATGAACTGGTGTACTTTCAGGGGGTGAACTGTGGAACGAGAAGAAGAAAAAGTACTGGTACCGGTCAGGCGTATTGAGGCTGCCGACGATAAAGAGCTTGAGGAAAAGCTGGAGGAATCAACAGAAATCCCCGATATCAGAGCACCATTACGGTGGCGGGTATACTGATGCCGGTATACCGGTCTTCCATTATTGCACCAAATAGATGTAGGACGGTAAAGGCACTATGACTGTGAACAACGAGAAGTGGCTGCAGGTAGAAGAAAAACTTGAGGAACTTCACAGAGTTGTTGAAGAGAACTGGAACAAAGGTGAGTGGGAACTTGCTGTTCTGGGTACAGGCGTAATCCGGGTAGTGGAACAGTCAAAGGTCAATGCGGCGGAACTAAGGCAGCGGGCAGATGAATTATCCCGGACGTTTGAGACTCTAATACGCAAGCACCAGGTGATGCCGGGATAACCGCCTGGTAAATAATCATCTCTGTACAGCAATATCGTATTCAGCTCTAATAAGATATTCACCAGGTCTTTGCTGACACGGTACCAGTGAATGTTGGTATCTGTATGAAAAAACCTGGTCAAGAACGGAGGGTTAACAGTCATCCGTTCTTTTTATTCCCGTGATGCATAATGTTGTTGCCAGCATGACATAACGATATCACGACAAAAACCTAAACAGGGAAATGCTGCTTAACCGGACAGGGCAGGAAAAGCGAAAGCAGGTCTATTGTTACCGGTGTAACACTGTATAGGCTAGAGACCTCTCAGAAACTCCGGGCGTAGTGAGTGAGGGTTCTTTTGTTCGATAATACGGTGCAGTTGGGCCAGCATCCTGTCCTTATCATCCGGGAGCGTTCCTCTGAGTGCCAGGTAATTGGATGCATGCATCGAGCTGAAGAAACAGTTTGTGAAGCTGGAGTTCCGGATGATGAGGACAAGCTCTTCAAGAGACCTGAAGGGAGATATCGGCTCGAAGGTTCCCTCCTGCCATTCACGGTGCAGGGGTGTTCCGGGTACCAGTGTAAGTGTCAGTGCCCCGGCATAGTCCGGGTCGGCTTTGCTGAGTACCCTGGCTGTTTCCAGAGCGTGTTTCTCGCTGCCTTCAACGCCGCCAAGTCCCAGGATAACCGTTATGGAGGTCTGCATTCCGGCAGCTTTTGCCTTGTTTGCAGCCTCGATAATCTGTGCAGAGTTAACGCCTTTGTCGACGTGACGTAAGACATCATCGTCTCCGCTTTCCATGCCGATATACAGTATCCCGAGCTTTAGTTCGCGTAGTGCTTTTAGTTCTCCGGGCGTCCGGCGCAGTATGTCCGCGGCTGTGGAGTATGCGGCTACCCTTTCCACGAATGGAAGCTGGTCCTGCAAATGTGTCAATACTTCTATTAATTTATCGTATGGATAGACTAAAGCATCCGAGTCCTGCAGGAAGACACGTTTACCATCCCATTCGCTGGCGATAATATAGGTTATCCGTGGAATTCCATCTACTGTAAAACCATGCCTGAGGAAAAGACCGACAGCATCTATCTCTTTCAGGACTTCTTCGACATCCCGTATCTGGAGTCCGATACCGTAGCTGCCGCAGAAAGTACAGGTATTATTGGAACAGCCTGCTGTCAGGGGCAGGAAAAGGCTCCTTGCTTCACTCGGGGGGCGTACAATCGATGGTCGTTGAAATGACATGGTCGTGACGTTCTCCGTATACTATGAATCGTTCCTGTATCTATTCTACATGGTTGAGTCTGTGCTCTCAAACTGTGAGATGTTACCGTAGTACTTTACTACTTTGGTAGCTACCCGTGCGTGTGTTAAAATTGGGTTATCGTGGCAGTTCAAAATCAGTGAGATTGTGAGAACATTGAAAACGAGCAGTATTATCCTGGCCGGAGGAAAGAGCCTGCGACTGGGGTACGACAAGGTACTGGAAACAGTCGGCAGCCGGAGCCTGGTTGAGAAAGTCGTTAACAGTGTAGCTACGCTGAGTGACGATATAATCATTGTAACTGCTTCAGAGCGCAACATGCCGGAATTTGATAATTATCCGGGCCTGAAAGTAGTCCACGACATGTATCCGGGCAAAGGCCCCCTCAATGGCATCTATACCGGTCTTCATGTCTCAAGTACCCAGTGCAACATCGTCGTTGCTGCTGACATGCCTT
>DUES01000168.1 GCA_011192055.1 Dehalococcoidia bacterium | reverse complement strand
AACCAGAAGAGGCTTTTCTCCGGGTCAGGCTCATCATGATAAAAGGGGCCGATGTTTCTCATTGGGTCACCGCCGGGGGACTCAATCTTGATAACGTCCGCCCCAAAATCGGCCAGAAGTTTGGTGCAGAGGACACCCTTCTCATCAGTGAGGTCTAGGACCCGGTAAGAGCCAAGCAGTGACTTTTCTTTCCTCTTATGCATCACACTGACCTCCTGACGGGATAAAAGACTGGAGAAGCTGTCTAAGGCACACTTTAAGTAGCTGGGTATGGTCTTGTCAAGGTCGCCAGCGTAACAACGACAGAACCATCGGTATGAGGAGTGATTTTACCGACCTGATACAGACTTGTACTGTGATATAATTCATGTCACAAGAGACTCCCACCGGCTGCGGGAAGGGAAGATAGTGAGAAAGACCGATTGGAAGTCTGTCCTGAAAGCCGACCCGACAGACTGGCTCCTGGAAGAAGAGAACCCGTCGGTACGGTATTTCACGCTGGTTGATATCATTGGAGAACCGCCGGATGCACCGGAAGTAGAAACCGCTCGGCGTGCGATAATGGAAAGCGGTGTTGTTCCGCGAATACTGGCCCGGCAGCAGAGGGGTGGCTATTGGGGCAACCCCGAGGACTTCTACGTCCGTGGCAAGTACAGGGGAACGGTATGGCAGCTAATCATCCTGGCCGAGCTGGCGGCAGACGGAGAAGACCCGCGTATCAGGAAGACCTGCGAGTTTATCCTGGAGAATTCGCAGGACCGGCGGAGCGGAGGCTTTGCTCACAGCACCGGGAAGGATGGCGCCGGTAATCATGATATGGTGATGCCGTGCCTTACGGCAAATATGGTCTGGAGCCTGATAAGGTTCGGGTATCTTGAGGACCCGAGAGTATGGCGAGGGATTGACTGGATAACGAAGTATCAGCGATTCGATGATGCTGATAATGAAGCCCCCAAAGGCTGGCCGTACGACAGATATAAAAACTGCTGGGGAAAGCATACCTGTCACATGGGAGCGGTAAAGGCGCTCCGGGCGCTTGCTGAAATCCCGCCAGATAAAAGAACAGATGCAGTCAGGAACACAATCAGGGAAGGTTCTGACCACCTGCTCCGGCACCACGTACACAGGAGGAGCCATGCCACGGAACAGGTGGCAAATCCACGGTGGCTGCAGCTCGGGTTTCCGTTATTCTGGCAGATAGATGTCCTGGCTATCCTTGAGGTGCTCCTGAAGCTGGGTTATCACGATTCACGTATGCAGGAGGCGGTTGAACTGGTTATTTCCAAACAGGATGAACAGGGGCGGTGGCTACTGGAGAAGACGTTTAACGGACGTATGCAGGTCAGCATCGAGAGAAAAGGGCGTCCCAGCAAGTGGGTTACACTTAACGCCCTCAGGATGCTGAAAGGCTTCCTGAGGGCATAGCGATAGCGTATCCGGGTTTTCTTCCCTGGTATTCAGCTTTCAAGTTCAACGTCGAGTGCGACCAGGAAACGGCTTACCATGCCGTAATATCCGATAGTAACGGTCAGTTCAACAACGGCATGTTCGCTCAGGAAATTACGAAGGTTGGCAAAGGTCCCATCATTGACCTTGATATCCCGTTCGACTTCATCGGTATAGGCGAGTATGGCAAGCTGCTCTTCGTTAAAAACAGAAGAGTTCTGCCAGTCGGGAATTGCGTCAACCTGTTCCTGGCTCAGACCGGCGGCAAGCCCTATTCTCGTGTGCTGGGTGACTTCGTAGGTGGAACCTGCCAGGTAACCAACCCGCAGCACGGCCAGTTCGCGCAGTGCGGGAGGCAGTTCTTCTCCCTTGAGCAGAGAATTACCAAGCCGTTGCCAGTTAAGGCCAACATAGGGACAGTGCCCCAGTACCTTGTACAGGTTAATAATACGCTGTCCTTTTGATTCTATCTTCTGGTAGAGGTCCTCCACAATGGGGTGCCCCTGTCCCTTTTCTATGAAGCTGACTCTTGCCATTTTACCTCCTGACATTACCTGGTATGACCATAACGAACGGGACTCTGCCGGCAACCCGGCCGGACCCGGCTGATTGTATTCAATTTCCAACCAAACATGCCCACTATAGCATTTCGACAGGTTCGCTGACCAGTAAAGACACGGGTGTTACTACGGGTTTTCTGCTACCTTTTCTGCGGTGCTTATGGAGGAGGTTGGCCCGCTTTTTCTTATGCGGTATACCGTAGCATAGACTGCCGGAAGGACCAGCAGGGTCAGTATTGTTGAACTGAAAAGCCCGCCGATAACCACGGTTGCCAGTTCTGCAGCCATCATTACTCCCTCGCCGAGACCGAAAGCCAGTGGCAGCATGGCAATCATCGTGGTTAGTGCCGTCATCAGGATTGGTCGCAGCCTGGTGCGTGCCCCTTCCACCAGGGCATCGTATGGGTTCTTGCCGCTCTTACGCAGTTGCTCAACCACGGCAACCAGGACCACGGCATTAGTCAGGACTATGCCAACCAGCATCAGGGTTCCCATCAGGCCGGTTACGCCCAGGGAGCGCCCGGTGGCGAARAGGCCYACCAGCGCCCCGATGGAGGCCAGCGGCAAGCTTACCATGATGATTAACGGGTTACGGAAAGAACGGAAGGTACCCACCAGCACRGCGTAGGCAAGTACCATGGCAATACCGATAGCAACAAACATCGAGGAGAARCTGTCTCTCATGTCYTCGCTGATTCCGCCCATGCTGATCTCAACACCCGGCGCCAGGTCCATGGTATCTATTTTCCCCTGTACAGCCTGRGTGACCGCACCCACGTTTTMGTCCGTGATTTCAGCGGTGATAGTGGCCGATATCTTACCATCAAATCGCGATATTCTTGTCAACTGTTCACCGAGTGAAACAGTCGCGATATCACCCAGGGTTACCTGTTCGGGGAAGCCGACTTTTAGCTTGCCGGCAGTCTCCGTATCGGTAAACTGCTCCACTATCCCTTCAAGGAAGACCTCGCGCGGGATACCGTCCAGGGTAGCCTTTGCCACTGATGTACCCTGCTGGATGATGAAAAACTCCTGTTGCAGCAGGGACATCTGGTCCACGCCAAGTCCCAGCGCCATCACTTTTGTAAGGTCCGGCTCTACGTTGAGTGTGGGTTCAACGGGGTCCAGTTTAACTTCCAGGTCGGTCAGGCTGGCCAGGGCTGCTTCTTGTGCTGCCTTCCTTCTTCCACCAAGTGGAGTGGACGGGTTGGTCTGGTCTTCGCCTTCCGAAGGGTTTTCGAGTTTAACCAGAAGTTGCTGGGCGGCCAGGGAAACATCATCCCGTGAATTACCCAGCACGGATATTTCAAGTCCGGTAGCCATACCGCCGGACATCGCGGCAAGTGCGTCAACGGATATTATAGCAGTGTCGCTCAGGCCAATGAATTCTTTATTCAGTGTCTCCGTGAGTTCTTTGGTGTTGGTACCGGGAGCAGTGTTTATCCTGATGCTGGCAAAGTTACTGACTCCACTGCCGCCAAAGGCCGAGGCCATGCTTCCGCCCGCTGCCGCTGAAGGACCGGCAACAGTGTTGTAAGATACAATATCGGTATGTGAATCAAGTATGGTTTCTACTCTTGCTGCTACTTCCGTTACGGCGACAATGCCGGTTCCTGCGGGCATCTCGATGTTAACATTGAGTACGTTGCTATTCATCTCGGGCATAAAGGTCGTACCAATGATGGGCAGGAGAATGAAGCTGCCCAGGAACAGGAGCACGGCTATAACCAGGGTAGCGGCACGGTGACCCAGACACCATTTCAGTGAGGCAGTGTAACCTTTCAGATACCAGGGTGATTTTAACTCTGTTTGTGTTTTTGGCTTGAGCAGGTATCCCGAAAGCGCCGGTACTATAGTTAGTGCTACCAGTAGTGAGCCGACCAGGGCGAATGTCAGGGTGAGCCCGAACGGGATAAACATCTCGCCGACAATACCACCGACAAAGACCAGGGGCAGGAATATAACGATAGTGGCTATTGTAGCCGACGTAATTGGCGTAACGACCTCACCGACACCATTGATAGCAGCCTCCGTAAATCTTTCACCCTGTTGCATCCTGCGGTACAGTACTTCAAGAATAACGATGCTGTTGTCTATCACCCTGCCAACGGCAATAATCATGGCACTCAGGGTCAGGATATTGATTGTAATACCCGTAAAACGCATCACCAGGAATCCAAGCAGTATGCTGAGCGGTATGGATATGGCTGTGACCAGCGAAGCACGAAAAGCCATCAGGAAAAAGAAAACAACCACGATGGCAAGGGCACTGCCAAGTAGAGCGTTGTTGGTCAGGTCCGAGACACTGGCTTCAATATATTCCGACTGGTCGAGAATGGTGATCAGTTCCATGCCAGCGGGTAGTCCTTTGCTGATAGATTCTGCTTCGTCCAGTACCGCATTAGCCGTGGTGACGGTATTAGCGCTGGATTCTTTGGTAATATTTATACTGATACTGGGTTTCCCGTTGGTCCTGCTGATAGAGGTGCCGGGTGCCAACCCTGCACTTACGTCAGCAACCTGGCCGAGTACCAGTCCGTCCGGACGCAGGACTGTGTCCTCCACGTCCTCGAGAGACTGGAATTCTCCCGGAGTGAGTGCTGCTACAAGATGTCCCATGGAAACGCCTTGCTGAGTCAGGTTATCCAGGTCCGGACTGACCAGTACCTTGATTCCCGAACCACCTGTTACGGAGATGTCAAAAACGCCCTCGATCTGGCTAAGCCGGGGCAGAATCTGCTCATCCGCAATCTGCTTCAGTTCCTCAACGGGTATATCACCACCAAGATTGAGAGTAACCACCGGCATCATATTCATATTTATCGGAATTACCTGCGGATTACCACTAAGGCCGGGCACTGTTGCACCGAGGTTAGTGACTTCCGCAGGAAGGTCCAGTTGCTCCAGGTTGTCAGCGATGGTTTTATTAGCCTTATCCATGTCCGTTCCGTATTCAAACTGGAGGAAGACGAAAGACCTTCCCTGAGAGGAGGTAGACGATATATGACGGAGTTCCGGTATGGTTGAGGTAGCATCCTCGATTGGGATGGTCACTTTTTCCATTACCTCATCGGGTTGGGCCTGGGGATAAACGGTAATCACCGTTGTCATCGGCAAATCAATATCGGGAAATAGCTCCATTTTCATGGTGAAGATTGCCCAGATGGATGCCCCCGTAAGCAGGGCTGCAATCAGGAGGGTTAACCACCGTTTTTTCAGGGCAACTTTAGTAATCCAGTTCATACTAGTGACTCCTTATACCTGTACGAATTACGTCTACTCTGTTTTTTCAGTGTGTTCTGCTTTTATTACCTGCTCGAACTGGGAAAGAGCAGCGGTAGCACTGGCCAGCATTTCGGTAGCAAATTCGGCTTTTACCAGTACCAGTACCTGTTTGGTCGGATTCCCGAATGCCAGCAGTTTTGCAGCCGGTTCAATCACCATTTCCCGTCTGGCTTCGGCCGGGATAGCAACCTGTCCTCTTTCGCTGACAGTTACGGCGCCATAAAATTTAGGCATTGCATCAGCAATAGGGTGTATCATGAAACCCTCCCCTCGTGTTAATACTTACACGATATACATATTATATCATGTATATCATACCTCTATCAATTTCAGTGGTTTAGCGGTGAGGACAGAAATTTTCTGCAGCAATACAGCAATCCTTATTACGGGGATAAATTGAAGATAGATACAGAAAAGCGTAATCGGGGCTGACGTTATTTGTGATTATTCATCGGTTTATTATCCGGCCGGTAAGTATGAGAAAATCAGCAGGGTATGATATCAGGTTGCTGCTCCGGGTGAACAATAATAATAGTATATGTGCCTGTTTACATACTCAAGACAATAAGCTGGCAGGATGGGTTGCAGTCATAATATTTTGATGATACACTACTTGTGGTGGTTTAGTTCAGGTTGTCCAGCGCTTAGTCAAGTCCATTTCCGTCGGCTCAAGTCCCGGTTGACCACAAAGCTAACCAACTATTACAGAAGAGGGGGTGGCCCCGTGGGATTTGAGGACAAGTCGATTGAGTGTGCCGATTGTGGGACTGAATTCGTATTCAGTGCTGAGGAACAAGAACTGTTTGCCTCCAGAGGTTATCAGAATGAGCCGAAGCGCTGTCTGCCGTGCCGACAGGCAAGGAAGGCACGCCGTGATTCAAGCGATGGCTTTGGCTATCGTCCAAACCGTCAGATGTACACAATAGTTTGTGCACAGTGCGGGAAGGATGCCGAGGTCCCGTTCGAACCTCGACAGGGAAGACCAGTCTACTGCAGTGAATGCTATAACGCCGCTAAAATGGGCAGATAGGACTGTCGAAAGTCGCTAACATTACGCACCGGTCGTTATTGTCTGGTCGGTGCGTTTAGAGGGAAGGAACTGGTGTTTCATGGCACTGGAAGTATCAATACGCGACGGTGAAAGTCAGGATTCTCTGCTAAAACGTTTTCAGAGAATGGTACAGATGGACGGTGTTCTGCGTGAAGCCAAGACGCATCGCTACTTCCTCTCCAAGAGGGAAGCGGCGCGAATAAAGGCAAAAAAGAACGCCAGGACAAAGAGGCAGGGCCGGTAATCCTGTCTGCAATATGATAGTATAACAACGTCTGTATATATACCGGCAACCGGAGAGTTTCAGGATATGTTACTCTGTGCGGTGCCGGTTTTTTTTATCCGGTAAACAAGAACTTTCAGCAACACCGCTAAAAAAGAATGCGAAATGGTGTTTCCGGTGAAGAAGGCTGCAGTTTTTCCACTACTGGCAGTGCTGGTTACAGCTTCCTGATGACGGCTGCCACTTTACCCTGGACTTCAACATTGTCAGCAGCCTGGTAGATAGGCTTCATGCTCTGGTTTGCCGGCTGAAGGCGGATCTTATCTTCCTCAAGAAAGAACTTTTTTAACGTAACTTCCTGTTCATCCTTGAGCCATACTGCCACCATATCACCGTTTTCGGCGGAATGTGCCGGTTCCATGAGCACGATATCACCATCGTCAATCAGGGCATCAATCATAGAAAGTCCCTTGACCCTGAGGGCATAAAGCTGCTTGCCTTGCGTAATATCCTCAGGAACGTCCAGTGTTTCAAGTGCCTGGCTCTGCCATGAATCAGAGGTCGGTACCGGGATCGGTTCGCCGGCAGCAATAATTCCCAGCAGCGGTACGCCGGTGGTATTGCTGCGGTCAGTAAGCTGGATGCTCCGGAATACTTCCGGGTCACGGTGAATACGGCCTTCTCTTTCAAGGACATTAAGGTGGTGCTGCACCACGGCCGTCGAACTGATGCTGCAGCCTTTCAGGATGTCCCGTACTGTCGGTGCGTACCCCCGGTCACGAAAGAACTTCTTGATATACGTAAATATGTTTTCCCTGGTTTTGCTGTATCCCGGCTGTCTCACCAGACCTCCAAGCAGCTTGACATGGTGTAAACGATTGTTTTATGAACAAGTGTACCATGATACAGGGGTATTGTCAAATATGGAGAGTATGCTATCCGGTAAATGGTTTGTGGTGAAGCCGATCAGATATTGAAGCCCTGTAAACATAGTCGAATTAGTGTCCGGTGGAAGCTGGTGAAATTACTGGAGTGTACTTGACAGTTCATTACGAAACTGATACTATTTTCCCATAGAAAAAGGCTGTGAACGAGAGTAGTACGCTTCAGAGCGGGGCTCAGAGAGTCGGGGTAAGGTGGAAGCCCGATGCCAACGCAGAAGCTGAATGGACTCGGGAGCTGCAAGCCGAAAGACACCGCAAGGTGGTTCGTGTAGGTTTTGACGGAGAGGGCACCGTTATCGAAGCCCAGGGTATCGAGCCGGTATTGTAACGGTCTCCGTACCTGATAAGAGATGGTCTTACCTGTATTACTACTATAGACCAACAAGGGTGGCACCGCGAGAGAACTCCTCGCCCCTTAGGGACGAGGAGTTTTTTGTATTTAAGGTGGGGTGATACAATGTACTTCCCAACACTCGAACAGGTGAAAGAACTATCAGGTAGAGGGAACCTGGTCCCCGTTTACCGGGAAATCCTGGCTGACATGGAAACGCCGGTATCAGCTTTTCTGAAAATATCCCGCGGCAGCCATTCATTTTTACTGGAAAGTGTTGAAGGTGGGGAGCGGATGGCCCGTTACAGCTTCATCGGTACCGAACCGTACCGCGTATTGAGAACGGGTCCCGGAGAAGAGTACGGTGAAATTGACCCCCTGGTACCTATTCAGGAAGAGCTTGAGAAGTATAAACTCATTCCTCTGGAGGGGTTGCCGCGGTTCCACGGTGGGGCAGTAGGGTACCTTGGCTATGACGTCGTACGCTATTTCGAGGAGTTGCCGGCGCCCGAGGCAGACCCGCTGGGACTACCCGAGGCAGTTCTCATGTTTACCGATACGCTGCTTGTTTTTGACCACCTGGTACACAAGATTAAGGTAGTCAGCCATGTCTACCTTAACGGTGATATTGAGAAGGCATATGCCGGGGCCGTGGAGAAAATTGACTGTCTGGTAGAACGGTTAAGACAGCCGGTACCTCCCATTCAGCAAGCCGTACAATCCAGTGCCGACAAGAACAACTCCAACGGGGTTACGTCCAACATGACGCAGGAAGAGCACGAGGACATCGTAAAGAAGGTAAAACAGTACATTCATGACGGGGAGATAATACAGGCAGTGCTTTCGCAGCGTCTTGCGCGGAAAATCACAGCCCACCCGTTTGACATATACCGTTCGCTCCGTGCTATCAACCCATCTCCATATATGTACTACCTGCACCTCGACGACTGCTATATTGTCGGTTCTTCCCCCGAGCTCCTGGTACGTGCCGAAGACGGAATGCTGACCTATCATCCCCTGGCGGGGACAAGACCTCGCGGGGCTACCGAAGAAGAAAACGCTGCCCTCGAGGCGGAACTGCGGGCAGATGAAAAAGAGAGGGCAGAACACATTATGCTGGTGGACCTGGGGCGCAACGATATCGGCAGGGTCAGCAAACCGGGCACGGTGCAGGTAACCCAGTTGATGGACGTTGAGCACTATTCCCACGTAATGCATATCGTTTCCAACATCGTGGGCAAACTACGACCTGAACTGACGGCATACGATGCGTTGCGCTCCTGTTTTCCTGCCGGTACCGTTTCAGGAGCACCAAAGATACGTGCTATGGAGATAATCGCCGAACTTGAACCGGAACGCAGAGGGCCCTATGCCGGGGCAGTCGGCTATTTCGGTTTCTCGGGGAACATGGATACGGCAATAGCCATTCGTACGATGGTCATCACCGGTGACACGGCATATGTCCAGGCCGGGGGAGGTCTTGTCGCCGACAGTGTTCCAGAGACCGAATACCATGAGACGATACACAAGGCAACAGCCCTGCTGCGAGCTATTGAAGAAGCGGACAGGGTGAACGGGGGATAACTGCGGTGATTCTGTTAATTGATAACTATGACAGCTTTACGTATAACCTGTACCAGTACTTCTGTGAGCTTGGTGCGGAGATGGAGGTAGTACGTAACAACCGGATAACAATCGGTGAAATTGAAACAATTAGTCCTCGCGGTATAGTGGTCTCTCCCGGCCCTTCCACGCCTGAGAACGCCGGTATTTCAAATGACGTAATCCGGCATTTCGGAAGCCGGGTACCGGTACTGGGAGTCTGCCTGGGACACCAGTGTATCGGCCATGCCTATGGCGGCACTGTCAGTTTTGCAGGAGAGATAATGCATGGTAAAAGCTCTGCCATTCATCACGATAAGCAGGGTGTCTTTGCCGGACTGCCGGACCCATTCGAGGCAATAAGGTACCATTCCCTGGCTATTCAGCACGAAGGATTCCCGGACTGTCTTGAAGTGACTGCCCGGACGGACAAGGGTATCATCATGGGAGTACGGCACAGGGAATATCCCGTTGAAGGAATACAGTTTCACCCCGAGTCGATTATGACCGATGTGGGGAAAGATATACTGAAGAACTATCTGGGGATGGTGGGGAAATGATTAGAGAGGCATTAGGATTGCTGGCAGCAGGCAACTCACTGACAATGGAAGAAGCTGCCCAGGCGATGGAAGATATCATGACCGGAGAGGCTACGCCTGCCCAGTTTGGCGCATTTGTTACTGCGCTCAGGATGAAGGGCGAAACGGTGGAAGAAATAGCCGGTTTGGCCAGGGTAATGCGGGAGAAAGCGACACGGGTGGATATCTCCGAACCGACTGTTGATACCTGTGGTACCGGGGGAGATGCTCACGGGACGTTTAATATCTCCACGACGGCTGCGTTTGTTGTTGCCGGAGCCGGGGTAAAAGTTGCCAAGCACGGTAATCGTGCGATGACGAGTAAATGCGGCAGCGCCGATGTTCTTGAAGCCCTGGGTGTGAAGGTAGACCTCGGTCCGGACGGTGTGCAGTATTGCCTGGATAAAGCGGGGATAGGTTTCATGTTTGCACCAGTATTCCATCCCGCAATGAAGTACGCGGTCGGGCCGCGACGTGAAATCGGTATTCGTACGGTTTTTAATATCCTCGGGCCGCTGACCAACCCGGCCGGTGCCCAGGCACAGGTAATCGGTGTCACTGATGACAGTATCGCTGCCAGGATGGCGGAGGCGCTACGGATGCTGGGATGCCGCCACGGACTGGTAACCCATGGTGAAGAGGGAATGGACGAGATATCCGTATGCGGTGAGTCGACTGTCTGGGAAGTAGCGGCAGATGGCATTACCTCGTACCGGATTACGCCGGAAGAGTATGGTCTGCCCCGGGCTGCTCTCGACGATATTAAGGGAGGAACAGCCGGGGATAACGCGGAAATAGTAAGAAATGTTCTAAAAGGAGAAAAAGGTCCACGGCGGGATATAGTGCTGCTGAATGCAGCAGCCGGACTGGTAGCTGCCGATGCCTGCGGGAATCTAACTGACGGGCTTAAACTGGCCGCAGAAATAATTGATAGTGGAGCGGCTATACATAAACTTAAAGAATTTATTGAGGTCAGTCAGGGCTTCGGAAAAGACCAGGTAACCGGGAGAGATTCGGGATGATACTTGATGAAATAGTGGAGGCGAAGAAGAGRGACCTTGCCGGGATACRGGCCAGGGTAYCACTGCCTGAGTTRAAAAAWCGTATCGAAGRGCAAAGGGAAGCACTGGATTTYGCCRGGGCACTGCAGACSGAAGATGTCAGTATTATTGCCGAAGTAAAGAAAGCGTCACCATCCARGGGACTGCTTGTTCCTGATTTCGACCATGTTMGACTKGCCAGGGCATATGCTTCCGGTGRTGCAGCAGCGATATCMGTCCTCACTGAARTRAACTACTTYCAGGGTGATTTRAACTTTTTACCTGACATAATAAAAGCCCTCGGAGAGCGAGAAATACCATTACTGAGAAAAGACTTTCTTTTTGACCCGTACCAGGTCTATGAGTCGCGGGCTTACGGTGCTGATGCAATTCTATTGATTGCTGCCATTCTTGATACGGCACAGATGAAGAATATGATATCGCTGGCTCACGGGCTTGGTATGGCATGTCTGGTCGAGATCCATGACCGCAGCGAACTGGAGAGAGTGCTGGAAAGTGATGCACGGATTATTGGTATCAACAACCGTGACCTCAGGACCTTCGAGGTAAACGTGGTGACAACGGGGCAGCTCCGCTCCCTGATACCGCATGACTGCCTGGTTGTAAGCGAGAGCGGTATCAGCCGACGTGAGGATATTGTCAGGCTGGGCGAATGGAATGTGAATGCTGCGCTTATTGGTGAGGCACTGGTAACGGCAGACAATGCTGCAGAAAAACTGGCAGAGTTACGCGGTGCCGGACCAGGTGTTTAGGAGGCAGGATGAACCGGGATATATTACCTGATTCACGGGGTTATTATGGGAGTTTCGGGGGTAAATTTGTTCCTGAAACGTTGATGTATGCACTCAAGGAACTGGAGGAAGCTTATGACGAAGCTACCAATGATGGTGCTTTTCAAAAGCGGCTTACCGGGCTTCTTAACGAATATGCCGGCAGACCGACACCACTGTACTTTGCAGCTAAACTGACGGAGCACTGTGGCGGTGCGCGAATTCTGCTGAAGAGGGAAGACCTTGCCCATACCGGCGCTCACAAGATAAACAACGCTATCGGCCAGGGTCTCCTGGCGGAGCGGATGGGTAAACGGCGCATTATTGCCGAAACCGGGGCCGGTCAGCATGGAGTAGCCACGGCCACTATCTGTGCTCTGCTTGGTCTCGACTGCACGGTCTACATGGGCGCCGAGGACATAAAAAGGCAGTCGATGAATGTTTTCAGGATGAAACTGCTTGGCGCAGAGGTACGTTCGGTAGACTCGGGAAGCCGTACCCTGAAGGATGCAGTCAATGAAGCAATCCGCGACTGGGTGACAAATGTTGAGAACAGCTATTACCTGCTCGGTTCAGCAGTTGGACCGCATCCATACCCCATGATGGTGCGTGATTTTCAGTCGGTCATCGGTAATGAGACCCGCAAACAAATAATGGCTAAATATGGGCGGTTACCTGACTACGTTGTTGCCTGTGTCGGTGGCGGAAGCAACTCCATCGGAATATTTTACCCGTTTGCCGGAGATGCCGCGGTGAAGCTGATAGGGGTGGAAGCTGAGGGAAAGGGATTGCTTTCCGGACAGCACTCTGCTTCACTTGCAGCGGGGAGCCCCGGCGTACTGCACGGTGCGCACAGCTATCTGCTGCAGGATAAGCATGGACAGATTACCGAGACCTACAGTATTGCTCCCGGCCTTGACTACCCCGGAGTAAGTCCGGAGCACAGCTACTACAAGGACAGCGGCAGGGCGACCTATGTTACGGCGACCGATACGGAAGCCCTGGAGGCATTCAGGTTGCTGACAACCGCTGAAGGCATTATCCCGGCACTGGAATCAGCACATGCCATCGCTTATGCTGCAAGGCTTGCACCGGATTTGAGTCCTGATACGCTGATGGTCGTCAATCTCTCCGGCCGGGGTGATAAGGACCTGCCCATCGTGGCAGCGGAATTTGGAGTGGAGGTCTGAGTACGGTACGATGAGTCGAATTTCTAACGTCTTTAGCGGAGCAGAACACACGGCGCTGATTGCGTATATCACTGTTGGCTACCCGTCAATTGAGACTACCCTGGAAGTAGTGCCGGTACTGGCCGAAGCCGGGTGTGACATTGTTGAACTGGGTATTCCGTTCTCAGACTCGCTGGCGGACGGGACAACAATACAGGAAGCAAGCTCACGAGCGCTTGAAGCAGGCATCACCCCGGAGATATGCCTTGATGCAGCAGCAAAGCTCCGTGAAAGGGTTGATATACCGCTGGTCTTTATGACCTATTATAATCCTGTACTGCAATTCGGGCTGGACTCCTTTTGTAACGCCTGTGCCGGGGCAGGTATTGACGGGCTTATAGTACCGGACCTGCCGCCTGATGAAGCGGCAGACCTGGATGGTTTCTGCCGACGTGATGAAATCGACCTTGTCTACCTGCTGACTCCTGCCAGCACCGGGGAACGTATCAAGCTCGTAGCGGAGAGTTCACGCGGTTTTATTTACCTTGTCTCTTTGCTCGGGGTTACGGGTACAAGGGATACCCTGCCACCAGGTATCGAGGACTTCGTGGGACGGGTACGGGAGAAGACAGACAAACCGCTGTGTGTCGGATTCGGTATTGCAGGAGC